>JACQYS010000029.1 GCA_016208105.1 Desulfovibrio sp. | reverse complement strand
TTATATATCATCAGGAATTTCCTGGTGGCCCCAGAGGAGGGGGTACACCCGATCCCATTCCGAACTCGGAAGTTAAGCCCTCCATCGCCGATGATACTGCTAGGACCGCTAGTGGGAAAGTAGGTCGCCGCCAGGATCCTTTCAGAAAGGCCCGCACAAATTGCGGGCCTTTCGCTTTTGGATCATTTTCTTTATTTGGGTCTTGCATGTGCTGTTTCTATGAGGGGGTTCTGATATGAAGCAACGTATTACAATTCCACAAGAAATTGTTGCAAAAGTAATGCTCGATAGCGACAGGACGTGTTGTGTTTGTTGTGAAAGAGGTAAAAAAGTACAGATTCACCATGTCGATGAAAATCCGGCTAATAACGATATTAATAATCTTTCAGTATTATGTTTTGATTGTCACGATCTAACAATGGTTCGCGGTGGATTTGGTCGATCCTTGACCAAAGAACAAGTTCTTGTTTTTCGGGAGAATTGGTATGGTCGCGTAAAGAAGAGAAGAGATGATTGTGACCAAATTGCTGTTTCTCGGCAACTCGGTGATATGCCAAAGGATTACGGCAATGTGTTGGTATTAGATATTGCTATGAAGAGAAGTGATGATTTTTCTGTTGATTTACTATCGCAGAATAACATTCGTGAATATATTGAAAACATTCCTTTTATGATTGATAGAGCACATGCCTATGCTCAGCCAAAGTTTGACACAGGAATTACATCGGAAATGATGCAGGGTGGATATGATATTATAGATTCTTTGGTTAATATTATTCGGGTATTATGCAGTTTTTTCCCATCTGTAAAAAATGAGACGGAGTCCATAGAACGTTTTATTGATGGATATGTTCGTTCAAAATTTATATGGCATCACTTTGCACAAGAACCACATGGCCCTGGTACTGGGGGAACAATTGTTGGACAGTTAGTAGCAGGAAGTGTTATTTCTGAATTGAAATCGATGATTGTTGATATTGTAGGCGGTATATGCATGTGGGACGATGAATTTGAATTTGTCGATTGGCGGAAGCGTGTCATTGGTCGTTAACACATAACTTTCGGAATAGTTTTTACAATATATGTACAGTGATGGTTGTTACCTGACACCGCCGCCCTAGCGGGGCAACGCTTAGGCTGCCTCGTTCGTCTCGTCGGGTAGCGCTCCGCTGTCTTTAAGAAGGCCTTCAAGGAAGGCCGTGTAGGGCGTCCTTCCGTTTATGCCTCGGCCTTATGCGGGCGCTCCCGATTGTAGTGCTGAGATACGATTCCAGCGACTTCTGCATCTTCCCCGCTGATTCGTACCATATCTGCCTGCCTTGAATCCGTAAGTGCTCCCCTTGCTCCTCTTGACGCCGACTTTTTAAGGCCCTATTTATAGTGCTATATAAAGCACCAAAAAGTGAGCCTAGCATGCAAACCATTTATGCGAACAAGACGGTGAGCGTCACAGAGCTTAAACGAAATTTCAGCTCGGTCCTGAGCCAGGCATCGGATGATCCTGTGGCGGTACTCAACCACAACAGGCCGGAGGCCTATCTGCTCTCCGCTTCGCATTACGAGCAACTTCTTGAGCGCCTGGAGGATCTTGAGGACGCACGGTTGGTCCAGGAGCGCTCGGACGGACCTTTCGTGGAAGTGGACATCAATGAGCTATAAGCTGCGCTTCCACGAGCTAGCTTTGAAAGAGTGGAGGAAACTGGACGCAACCCTTCGCGAACAGTTCAAGAAGAAACTGGCCGAACGTCTGGATAATCCGCATATTCTTTCGTCCGCTCTTGCGGGAATGCCAAACTGCTACAAAATCAAACTGCGCAAGGTGGGCTATCGACTCGTGTACCGCGTTGATGACGACATTCTCTACGTGACTGTTGTCGCAGTGGGCAAGCGCGACAAACTACGGGTGTACTCTCAAGCGCGCGAGCGCTTGGCTTAGTAGCCGGAGTCAAAGGGACGGCAGCTTTTGACATTTCTACAAATCCGATCCACAACCTCTTCATTGCATAGCAACTTCAGCCCGTAGTCGCGTCAATAACTGATCCCGGTCCCACCAATGGGCTGAGCTGATGACCCTAACCACGGATACAGCGGCTCAGACCCGGTTTGCGTTTCTGTACCGGTAGGAGTCGCGGTCCAGTAGGTACTCATCCATGGATATATGCCTCCTGTGGTTTGAGTGCCCGAGGACGAAAGCGAGGGGAAGGCCCCCCAGGCAAAACCAGTGCCTGTTGTTGTGGGAAGCGCCGTTGTGAGCGGAGAGAAGCCTGAGAAGATGTCAACATTTGTTCCTGTTCCCAATGTTGGCGTTTGGCCGAAAAGCCATGAGGTATTATTCGTGAAACCTGTGGTCTGAAATGTCGGGAGTGTCTGTTGGGTCGGCTGTATTTGAGCCTGTTCCCTTCTGTCCCATTCAGCGATCAACTCATCCCACGTTGCGCCGGTTTTTGTCAGTTCATAGGACGAGAGATCAATGGTTTGAGGAATCCCGGCGGCTTGAATTTCTGGAAAGAGGTTGAGTATGTTCGGGGCGATAGTCACTATCGTCCCTGGTTGCCCAGACACTTCTCCGCAATATATTTTTCCTGTCATCCCAGGTATTAAGAGACCGGAACACTCCTCTTCCGCATGTGACAGCGATGTTGTGGTAACGGTGAGTAGGATTAATGCACAGAATACTTTAGATTTGCACAACATTTTAATGACGTTCATGGTCCCCTCCATGTTGTCCTGAAGTGCCTCCTTAATATATAAATACGCCGCAAGAATTGTGGAGGGGCATGAATGGTGTTTTTTTTATCGCCAACTATGTCTAATCAAGCACGGTTTGTGGAAAAACATAGTAAAGCAGGGTGGATGGTCCCTTTTTTAGAGTCAGAGTTTTCACCGCTTGATGTTCAGCCCGGCATGTGGTTTGAACGCCCCACACGTTTCGCTTACTGGACAATAAACATATGAACATTTCCCCTTCCTCGCCGATAGGCATCTTCGACTCCGGAGTGGGCGGGCTCACCGTGGCCCGCGCTGTCATGGAGCGTCTTCCGGGCGAGAATGTCGTCTATTTCGGCGACACGGCCCGGGTGCCGTATGGCGTCAAATCCCATGAGACAGTGGCCCGGTTCGCCCAGCAGATCGCATCCTTTCTGCTCGGCAAGCAGGTCAAGATGCTCATCATCGCCTGCAACACCATGGCGGCCGTGGCTTATGACGCTGTTCGCGCCTTGTCCGGCGTGCCGGTGCTGGAGGTGATAGACGCTGGCGCCCGCACCGCCGTGGCCCGCACCCGCAACCGCCGCATAGGCATCATCGGCACGCCTTCCACCATAAGCTCTGGGGCCTACCTCTCGGCCATACAGCGCTACGACGTGAGCGGCATGTTTTTGGCCTCCGAAGCCTGCCCGTTGTTCGTGCCTTTGGTTGAAGAAGGATGGCTGGACCACCCGGTGACCCGCCTGACCGCTTTTGAGTACCTTACGCCGCTTCTGGCCCAGAACATCGATACGTTGGTGCTTGGCTGCACGCACTACCCGTTGCTCAAGCCTCTGCTCGGCTCGGTGCTCGGTTCAGGGGTGCAACTGGTGGACTCGGCTGAAGCGGTGTCCGTGCGTGCCGAGGCTATGCTTAAGGAGATGAATCTTCTGAATCCCCAGGCCACTGAGGCCCAGCACGTTTTCCATGTGACGGACGTACCGCAGCGTTTCCAGGAAGTGGGAGAGCGTTTTCTGGGGCGTTCGTTGAACAATATCCAGTTGGAGAGCATCTGCTAACAGGCGGGGCATGTATCAACGCGAAGCCGAAATGGATTCCAAAGGGCGAAAAGCCCTTTGGCCGCCGGAGGCCTTTCCCTTCAACCAACCGCCCGCCAAGGAGTGCAACATGGCCAGCGAGACCATCGTGGTAAGGCTTGAAGACGTGCCGGTCCGCAAGAAAATGCCGCCGCCGGCGAAGACCATCCGGGACCCGAAGGCGTATCGCCGAAATCCCAAACATAAGAACAGAGACAACTCGCAGGACGACGAAAAAGCGCCCGGCAGGGATAACCCGCCGGGCGCTTCGCATTTGTGATCATCATACTTTCTAAGGAAAACGCCCCTAAAATTCTGCCGGGCAGTCCTCCCTCAATCGCTTCACACCACATCGACCGCAGGCTTAGGCCTCGACGGTAAGCCGCTCCTCGATCAGCTTCTTGGCACGCAGGGCAAGCTGGCTCACTTCGGGTTTGGAGATCTGGTCGTCCGCGCCCACGGCCTCGCCTTTGTGGCGCAGCTTGTCGGTGATGAGCGAAGAGAACAGAAGCACCGGGAGCTGGCGCAGGGCCGGGTCGTCCTTGATGCGCTTGGTGAGGTTGTGGCCGTCCATGGTGGGCATCTCGATGTCCGAGACCACCACCTGCACGAAGTCTGTCACGCTTTTGCCTTCGGTCTCGGCGTTGGATTTTATCTGCTGCAGACGCTCCCAGGCCTGGAGGCCGGTGTTGACCACCTCCACCTCGAAGTTGGCCTTTTCCATGAGGTCGCGCAGCATTTCGCGGATCAAGGCCGAGTCGTCGGCGATGAGGGCACGGTAACGCTGGCCGGACTTCCAGTCGATGCTGGTGTCCAGGTGCAGCCCGAGTTCAGGGTTCAAGTCGGCCACGATCTTTTCGAGGTCCAAGAGAAAGACGATGCGGTCTTCCAGTTTGACCACACCGGTGATGGACTCGCCGCTCAGGGTGGAGACGTACGTGTTGGGCGGCTCGACGGATTCCCAACTCAGACGGTGGATGCGGGTGACTCCGGAGACCATGAACGCCGTGGTCACCCGGTTGAACTCGGTGACGATGACCTTGGGAGATTCGAGTTCCGTGCGCTCCTTGCCGAGCCAGACGGAAAGATCGACCAGGGGGATGATGTGGTTGCGGAGGTTGAAGGCGCCTAGAACCGAGGGATGAGACACTTCAGGCAGCGCTGTTACGCGGGGAAGCCGTATTATTTCCAGCACCTTGGCTACGTTGACCCCATAGTAGCCCTTGTAGGCGCCCTGTCCGGAAGGATCCCCTTCCGTGACGGTCTCGTCCAGAAAGAATTCCACAATCTCGAGTTCGTTGGTGCCGGCCTCGAGCAGGATGTTGGTCTGGGCCATCTATAGTCCTCCGCGTCTAGAGCGTGCGTAAGATCGATTCCACGGTATCAATGATCTTTTTGGGCGTCGAAGCCCCTGCTGTCAAGCCGATACGCTTCTTTCCCCTCATCTTTTCCAAAGGAAGTTCGGCTTCTGTCTCCACATGGACGCACGGTACGCCCTGGGCCTCGGCAACTTTTACCAATCTGCGGGTGTTGCCGCTGTTGCGCCCGCCCACTACCACCATGAAGTCGGATTGTTTGGCAATGGCGATGGCCTCTTCCTGGCGTTTCTGGGTGGCGTCGCAGATGGTGTGCAGGACGGGGATCTCTTGTCCCAGAGTGTCGAAGAGAAACTCCCGGATGCGTTCGAACTCGATTTCGTCCTGGGTTGTTTGCGCGGCCAGAAAATAGGAATCCGTGGGGTAGAGGGAGTGGCTCTTGAGCTCGTCCAGGCTGTCGAAAACTATGGCCCCGTGGGATGCGTGGCTCAAAAGCCCGCGAACTTCGGGATGGGCCTCTTCTCCGTAGAGGAGCAGTATTTTTCCCTGATCGGCCTGCTTGGCGATGAGTTTTTGGGCCTTCTTGACCTTGGGGCAGGTTGCGTCCGAGACGTTCAGTCCTTGCGCGGCCAGCCGGTCGTCCATCTGGCGGGGAATGCCGTGGGCGCGGATGAGCACGGTGGCTCCCTGAGCGATGGATTCTGGTTCCTCGGACTGGCGAACGCCTTTTGCGGCGTACTCTTCAAGCACCTGGGGATTATGGATGAGCGGCCCGAACGTGTAGATGGACACACCCGAACCGTTTTCGTCCAGAAGCTGGTCGAGCTTGCGCAGGGCTAGGTCCACGCCCATGCAGAACCCCGCGGTCTTGGCCCTAAGCACGTCCATCCCAATTCTCCCTGATGTGCAGCCGCTGTTCAGGTGAAGGCACTGTCTGCGCCAAGGCAATGCGGCCGGTAATATCGCGCAGATGTTCCCATGATGTACAGGATGCCACCTCCATGCGCAACGCCCTTGCGCCAAGAAGGTTGCGAATGTAGCGCGGCACGATGGAGCGCATGCGCAACAGGGCCCGCTCCGGACGGCCGAACCGGCGGATAAGCTCCGCGTGGCGCTCAATGAGGCGTGCGATCTGCGGCCCCGAAGCCGGGTGACAATTTGCGTTCAGATAGTGGGCGAAAATCGCCGGATCGTACATGGCCCCGCGAGCGAACATCACCCCGTCGGCTCCAGTCTCGGCAAGGCAGCGTCTGGCATCCTGGGCGCAGAACAGGTCCCCGCTGGCCATGACGGGCACGGTGACGCTTTTTTTGAGCGCCTTGACGAACTGCCAATTGGCCGTTCCGGAATAGCCTTGCCGGGCGTGGCGCGGGTGCAGCGTGAGCCAGGAAACGCCATGATCCTCAAGAGACTTGGCTATGTTTAAAACCGGAGTGTCCCCGGCGTCCCAGCCTGTGCGCAGCTTGACCCCGACCCGTCCAGGCCCGGCCTTGGCCACCATGACCTTGGCGATTTCAACAAGCAGTTCCGGGGTGCGCAGCAGGGCGGCCCCGGCTCCGGTCTTCACAACCTTGGAGACCGAGCATCCGCAGTTGAGGTCGAACCATGAAAATCCGGCTTCCAAAAGCTTGTCCATGGCCTGGGCGAACATGTCCGGTTCCGCGCCGAAGAGCTGCACCACCAGCGGAGCGTCTTCGGGACAGGTGGCCAGGAGGTCCTTGGTGCCGGGGCTGTAATAGACAAGGCCCTTGGCGCTGACCATTTCCGTGACGGCGCAGGCCGCCCCGTATTCGCGGCAGAGCATGCGGAAGGGCAGGTCGGAATAGCCGGCCAAGGGGGCCAGCCAGGGCTTGTCAGGAGCTATGGGGAGAAGCTGCATACGGTGTGGGACCTTGGTAGCCCGATGGTGCTGCCGGGCGGCTCGCCGTAGTGGCGCGCGTTCGTGAGTCCTCTAACCATTGGGGACCTGGTTGGCAATGGTTCGTATGAGCAACCGTGCGGATTTCCGGGGCATCCTTGACCTCGGGTGAGCTTTTGTCTAGCCTCTTTGTTTCAAGCCCGTGCGTCTTGGCTTCGGGCAATACCAGGAAAGAGGAATTTATGTCGCCCAAATCCGAGCTTATCTGGTTCGATGGCGCTCTGGTGCCTTGGGAAAAGGCCCAGGTGCACGTGATGACCCACACTCTCCATTACGGAGTGGGCGTTTTCGAGGGCATACGCGCCTACAAGAAGACCGGCGGCGGCTCCGCGGTTTTCAGGCTTGAGGAGCACGTTCACAGGCTTTTTGATTCCGCCAAGATCGTCGAGATAAAGATCCCCTACACCGAAGGCCAGATCGTTGCGGCCATCGAAGAGACCCTCAAGGCCAACAAAATGGAGGAGGGCTACATCCGACCTATCTCCTTCATCGGCACCGGAATGTCGCTTGGGGTGTTCCCGGGCAAGAACCCCATCCATACGGCCATCTGCGTCTGGCCCTGGGGCGCGTACCTGGGCGAGGAAGCCCTCCAGAAAGGCATCCGCATCAGGACATCCTCTTTCACGCGCCACCATGTGAACGTGATGATGACCAAGGCCAAGGTCTGCGGCAACTACGTCAACTCGGTGCTGGCCAAGAACGAGGCCTTGGCGGACGGCTACGACGAAGGCCTGCTCCTGGACACCGAGGGCTACGTGTCCGAAGGGTCTGGCGAGAACATCTTCATGGTCGTGCACAATGTGATCAAGACCCCGCCACTGACCTCGATTCTCTCCGGCATCACCCGCGAGACGGTGATCACCCTGGCCCGGGACATGGGCTACGAGGTACGCGAGACACGCTTCACCCGCGACGAGCTCTACACCGCCGACGAGGCCTTCTTCACCGGTACGGCCGCCGAAATCACCCCCATCCGCGAGCTCGACCGCCGGACCATCGGCGAGGGCAAGGCAGGGCCGGTGGCCAAGGCGCTTCAGAAGGAATTCTTCAAGGTGGTCAAGGGCGAGAACCTCAAGTACTCTTCCTGGCTGCACGGCTACGCCATCTAAGGCTGTTTCGCCGCTGGGCCAACGCGCCCAGCGGCTTACGCTATGTCATCGCAAAGCCTCACCACGAAATACCGGCCGCAGCGCTTCAGCGACGTGGCCGGACAGGACGCCATAAAGCGGATTCTGTCCAAGGCCTCGGCCGAGGACAAGATCGCTCCGGCATATCTGTTCTCCGGCACGCGCGGCGTGGGCAAGACCACCCTGGCCCGCGTGCTGGCCAAGGCGCTCAACTGCCTTACTGCCCCCACGGCCGAGCCCTGCAACGAATGTTCTCAGTGCCGCCAGATCACGGCCGGAGTCTCGCCGGACGTTATTGAAATCGACGCCGCCACCCACGGCAACGTGGAGGAGGCCCGCCGCCTCAAAGAGGACATCGGCTACGCTCCCCTGCAGAGCCGCTACAAGGTGTTCATCATCGACGAGGCGCACATGCTCTCCAAGGCGGCGTTCAACGCGCTGCTCAAGACCCTTGAAGAACCCCCGGGCCGGGTGACCTTCATCCTGGCCACCACCGAGCCCCACAAGATTCTGCCCACCATCATCAGCCGCTGCCAGCACTACGTGTTCAAGCGTCTGGTGCAGCCTGATCTGGAAGCGCATCTGGCCGGGTTGTTGGGTCGCGAGGCCCAGCCATTCGAGCCTTCCGCCGTGAGCCTTTTGGCGCGGCGCGGGGCCGGCAGCGTGCGCGACTCCATGTCACTCCTGGCTCAGGTGCTGGCCATGGGCGGCGAGACCCTCACGGAACAGGACGTGCGGGACGTGTTGGGCCTGGCCGGGCAGGACGTGTTCTTCTCCTTCATGCGCTCCTTCAAGGACCAGGACTGCCTGGGTGTGAGCGGGCTCTTGCGCCAGGTGCTGGACCGCGGCCTGGACATCGGCTTTTTCCTGCGGGAATTGGCCACCTGCTGGCGCAACCTGTTTCTTCTGAACCAGGCCGGGGAGAAGGCGCTGTCCACCTTGGAACTCACCGAGGAGGAAGGCGGGCAGTGGGTTTCATGGGCAAAAGAGTTCGACGCCCGCCACATACACGCCTGCTGGCAGATGACCCTTGAGGGCCAGCGCCGGGTGATGACCAGCCTGGAACCGGCATTGGCGCTCGAACTGCTGTTGTTAAATCTCGCCTACATCCCGAAGCTCCTCTCGCTCGAAGCCATTAACGCGGGCCAGACCCAGCCTCCGGGACGCGGCGCATCTGGCCACGGCCACACCCCACGTCCCGCCTCAGCTCCTGCAGGCCAGGGGTATTCCGCGCCAAACCGGCCGTCCCCTGCCGCCGCTCCGACTTCAGGGCAGCCGCAACGCCCGGCCCCGGTTTCTTACGGCTCGTCAGCCCCGGCTCCGCGCCAGGTTTCCAGGGCGCAACCGGCGTCTTCCGGCCCGGCACCAAGCCCCAGGCCTGGGCAGGACACCTCGCAGCACGGACAGGCTCGGTCAGGACCGTCCGAGGATGAGCCCGGCCCTCCTGTCCCTGGAGAGGGTTTTTCACCAAAAGACCCGGAGTCTCTTTCGCATCAGGCCATGCCGGTACGTCCGGCACAGTCCTCTGATGAAGAGGCGGATAATTCAGGTGGGGAAGAACCGGCAGCGTCCGGCCCAAATATGGAGCACAGCGTTCATACGGTTGCGCCCGGAACGCTGGCCAGCACGCTTGAGCCAGAGGAGCATTCAGCACCGGCGCACCGGCCCAGGGGGCCGCACACCTGGAAGGGATACCTGGAGTATGTCCGCCATGAGGCCGGGGAGAATGCCGTTCTGAAGGGGGCCCTTCACGGAGTGAAGGGAGCTCTCGAGGACACGGAACAGGGTGCAGTTGTGCGCTTTTTGTGCCCCAACGAGTTCTTGAAGGGGCAGCTTGTTGAAAAGAACGGAAATCTCGCGTTCTTAAATGCCAGGGCCGCCGAGTATTTCGGGCCTGGAACCAAGCTTGTCTTCGAAGTGGCGAAGGGGCAAAAGCCCATGAACCAGCAGGAAATGCGCGCCAAGGCGGAGCAGACATCCCTGTTCCAGGAAGCGCGGGACAATATGGGGGCGTACATCATAGACGTGCGCACCAAAAACTGATCCGGAGGATACCATGAAAGGTATGGGAGATATGATGCGTCAGGCCCAGATGATGCAGAAGAAAATGCAGCAGATTCAGGAAGATATGGGCAAGCGCACCGTGGAAGCCACCGCCGGGGGCGGCATGGTCACCGTGGTGGCCACCGGTTCCCAGGACATCGTTTCGGTCAAGATCGACAAGGCCGTGGTGGACCCGGCGGACGTGGACATGCTCCAGGACCTGGTGCTGGCCGCCGTGAACGACGCGTTGAAAAAGGCCCGGGAGATGCAACAGTCCGAGATGGCCGCACTCACGGGCGGGCTTAAGATCCCGGGGCTCTTCTAAGGCATGAAGTCTCTTCCCAAGCCGCTGGCCGATTTGGTCGGCGAGCTGTCCTCGTTGCCAGGCCTGGGGCCGAAATCAGCGCTCCGGGCCGCTCTGACGCTGCTCAAATGGCCCAAGGAACGCACCCAGAGCCTGGGACGTGCCGTGCACGATTTGCGTGAGAACCTGTGCCTGTGTTCTTTATGCGCGGGCCTGGCCGAATCCGACCCGTGCCCCATCTGCGCCGATCCGACACGAAACGGTGAGTCCCTCTGCCTTGTGAGCGAGTGGGACTCGCTTCTGGCCCTGGAAGAGACGGGACTCTACAAAGGCCGTTATCTCATCCTGGGCGGTCTGCTCTCTCCGTTGGACGGCGTTGACCCTTCCAGCCTGGAGATCGAACGCTTCCAACACAGGCTGGGGGAAGGTTCCATAAAGGAAGTCATCCTGGCTCTCGGCACCACCTTGGAGGCCGAGGCCACGGCGAGCTATCTGAAGAACCTGATCGAGCGCGGGTATTCCGGCGTGCGCCTGACCCGCCTGGCCCAGGGCATCCCCCTGGGGGCCGAGGTGAAGTACGTGGACAAGGAGACGCTCAGGCAGTCCATGGTCCACCGGCAGGATATCTAGTTTCCCATGGCCACTGAACTGACCTGCGAGGTCCACACCGTCACCTTCTTCTCAGAGGAAACCAGCTACCTGGTGGCCAGGGTCCAGGCCAAAGGCGAGCCCGGCGTGGTGACCATAGTCGGCTCCATGGGGCAGGTGACCCCGGGGGAGACGCTCTTTTTGCGCGGCACCTGGACCACCCATCCGCAGTACGGCCGTCAGTTCAACGTGGAGTACTTCGAACAGCGCATGCCCGCTTCGCTCACAGGCATCAAGCGCTACCTGGAATCCAAGCAGATCAAGGGAGTGGGGCCGGTGCTGGCCGGAAAGCTCATTGCCAGCTTCGGCGACAAGGTGCTGGAAGTCCTGGACGAAACCCCGGACCGCCTGCTCAAGGTCAAGGGCATATCGCCTAAGATACTTGAAAAAATAGTGTCGAGCTGGAACCAGCAGCGGGAAGTGCGCGGCCTCATGCTCTTTCTGCAGACCCACGAGGTACCCACCACCTTCGCCCAGCGCATCTACAAACACTACGGGGCTGGAGCCGTCCAGAAGCTCAAGGAAAACCCGTACGGCTTGGCCTACGACATCCACGGCATAGGGTTCAAAACCGCCGACGCCATGGCCCTGAAACTGGGCTTCGCCCTCGACTGCCCTGAACGTCTGGAAGCGGCCATAGTGTATGGTCTTTTCAGCTTGAGCGACTCAGGACATCTCTTCTACCCGCGCGACGAGTTGCTTGAGCGGGTGGAAACCATGCTCGGGGGCGTGGGGCTGCACCTTTTGGCCGAGGCTCTGGAAAGCCTGGAACAGCAGAAACGGGTTCGGGTGGAAGCGCTTCCGCAGCAGGATATCCCCCACGCCGTCTACCTCACCCATTTCTACAACTGGGAGCGGGAGATAGCCGAGCGGCTCTGGGCCATCGCGGCCCATCCGGCCGCGTCTCCGGCGGACAAGGTGGCCAAGCTTCTGCCTTCGGTGGAGGCCGAGTCCGGCATAAAGCTCTCCAGTGAGCAGCACTTGGCCGTGTCTCAGGCCTGCTCCACAAAATCCTTCATCATCACCGGCGGTCCCGGCACCGGCAAGACCACCATCACCCGGGCCGTGGTGCGGGTGTTGGACAAGCTTGGCTACAAGGTGAAGCTGTGCGCGCCCACGGGCCGCGCCGCCAAGCGCATGAGCGAGGCCACGGGCTATCCGGCCTCCACCCTGCACAGGCTTTTAATCTCGCAGCCCGGCGGCGGCTTCGCCCACAACGAGGAGCACAAGCTCAAGGCCGACGTGGTTGTTGTGGACGAGGCCAGCATGCTGGACGTGCAGCTTCTTTTAAGCCTCTTGCGGGCCCTGCCGCTCACCTGCCGTCTCATCCTGGTGGGGGACGTGAACCAGCTCCCTTCGGTGGGTCCGGGCAACGTCCTGGGTGACATGCTTGAGTCCGGCGCCCTGGACCAGGCCCGCTTGAACCACATCTTCCGCCAGGCCCTGGAATCCATGATTGTGGTCAATGCCCACAGGATAAACGAGGGCAAATTCCCTTTGCAGTCGGTGAAAGCCCCCCCAGAAGCGGACTTTTTCTGGGTGGAGTGCGACGATCCCGTCCAGGTGCAGGAAAAAATAATCGATCTGGTGGCCAGCCGAATTCCCAGAACCTACGGCTACGATGCCGTCCGGGACATCCAGGTGCTCTCGCCCATGCACAAGGGGGAGGTGGGAACCCAGGCATTGAACGCGCTCCTGCAGGAGAGGCTCAATCCGTCTGGTCGGGAGCTTACACGCGGGAAAAACCGTTTCCGCGTGGGCGACAGGGTCTTGCAGACGAAGAACAACTATGAAAAGGACATCTTCAACGGCGATCTGGGGTGGGTTGTCGACGCCGATCCCCACGAGTGCGAACTCACCGTGGATTTCGACGGACGCCATGTTCCCTACGACTCCTCGGATATGGACGAATTGACCCTGGCCTATGCGGTGAGCGTCCACAAATCCCAGGGGAGCGAGTACCCGGTCGTGGTTGTGCCGGTGGTCACCCAGCATTACGTCATGCTCAAGCGCAACCTCATATATACCGCCCTTACCCGCGCCAGAAAGCTGGCTGTCATCATCGGGGGCAAGAAGGCCCTGGGCATCGGCCTGGGATCCGTGGGAACAGCGAAACGCTACACGCACCTGCGCTACCGCCTGCAGGAATGCTTCAACCGATAGCCGGAAAAACCACGCGACATGATCCTAAAGAAAACGCTCAGCCTGGTCTTGCGCACAGCCCTTGTGGGCGGCTGCCTCGTCTACGCCTTCTGGGGAATCGACTTTACGCAGCTGTGGAAGGCTTTCTCCCAATTCGATGCCATGGCCATCGTGGTAACAACGTTGTTGTCTTTCCTGGGTTACGGAGCCATGGCGATTCGGATGAATTTCCTGTCCGGTTTCCACTGCGGCAACTGGGTGGGACTCAAGGCTTTTTTGTTGTCCATGGCGGTGAACAACGTCGTCCCCGCCAAGCTTGGCGAGTTGGCCAAGGCCTTCTATCTGCGCAAAGAAGGCGGGTATTCCCTCAGCCAATCCATCAGCATGGTGTTCTGGGAGCGCTTCTTCGATCTGAACGCAATCCTGGCCATGGGCTTGGTGGTCGCGTTTCATTTCAGGCTCAAGATGGCCTTCTTCCCGTTGGCCATCTGCGTGGGGAGCATCTGGACTTTCCTGTTTCTTATCCGCACTTGGCCTGACCGGGGCACCCGGTTGATCAATCTCGTGCCGGTGGAGAGGCTGCGCGAGTTCATTGTGGAAGTGAAGCTGCAGTTGGTTCACGGCGTTACCCTGCGTTACCTGTTCATCTTGGGATTCTATACAGCCCTGGTGTGGATGCTCTACGCCATTCCGACCTTCCTGACGGTCTACTGGGTGGCCGGACTCAAGCTGACCATGGGCCAGACCCTTGCGGTCTTCATCCTGTCAGCCCTGGGGATGGCCATGCCGTCTTCGCCTGGAGCGGTGGGGGTGTTCGAAGCAGCCATTATTTTCGGCCTGGGCCTTTTCAAGGTGGACAAGGAGCTTGCCCTGGCCATTGGCCTGATCATCCACATGATGCAGTTCATTCCCACCACGGTGGCCGGTCTTTTGGTCCTGGCCAAGAGCGGTCTGTCGCTTAAGGATCTTCGCAGAAAAGACGAGGAGCTCGAAGCGTGAGCGCTGTTCCCTGCGTGCTGACCATCGCCGGGTCCGATTCCGGCGGCGGGGCGGGCATTCAGGCCGACCTCAAGACGTTCATGGCGCACCGTTGCTACGGGGCGAGCGTCATCACCGCGCTCACCGCCCAGAACACCCTGGGGGTTACGGGAATACACGCTCCGGAGCCGGATTTCGTCTCGCTGCAGCTTCGCACCGTTCTGGAGGACATTCCTGTGCGGGCAGCCAAGACGGGCATGCTCTTTTCCGCCGCCATTGTCTGCGCGGTGGCCGCCGGACTTGAAGGCAAAGCCTTTCCTCTGGTGGTGGACCCGGTGAGTGTTTCCCAGAGCGGACACAAGCTGCTTGAGGATGACGCGGTGCTGGCCCTGGTGCAACGGATGCTGCCCCTTGCCGATCTGGCCACGCCCAACCGGCCTGAGGCGGAACTGCTCACGGGCATCGCGATCAGTGGCCGGGAGAGCTTGTTCGCCGCCCTGGAGCGGCTTCTTTCTTTCGGAAGCAAGGCAGTGCTCGTAAAGGGCGGCCACATGAACGAGGAAGAGGGCTTGCTCACGGACTGGCTTGCGGTGCCAGGCAAAGAGCCGCTGCCTCTGCCGGTGAAGCGGGTGGACACGGTGCACACGCATGGCACGGGCTGCTCCCTGTCGGCGGCCATTGCCGCTCGTCTGGCCCTTGGGGATGAACTGATCCCGGCGGTGCGCGGCGCACAGGAATTTCTCAATAGAGCTTTGGCCACCGGGTTCGCCGTGGGTGGCGGGGCATCGCCGCCGAACCATCTGGCGAACTTTCCGGAATCGTGCTAGGGCGTGCCCCTCAAGCGAGAGTGGCGGAACTGGTAGACGCACCAGATTTAGGATCTGGCGGGTAACCGT
This sequence comes from Desulfovibrio sp., assembly GCA_016208105.1. Lineage (NCBI taxonomy): Bacteria > Pseudomonadati > Thermodesulfobacteriota > Desulfovibrionia > Desulfovibrionales > Desulfovibrionaceae > Desulfovibrio > Desulfovibrio sp. The sequence continues at coordinate 213,807 of JACQYS010000029.1, read as the reverse complement.
AGGGGTTCGAGTCCCCTCTTTCGCACCAAATTACTGTTCAGGGTGGTCCAAATAGGTCCATATACCCTGAAAATCACTGAGAAGCCGGGCTAGGAATAGCCCGGCTTCGTCCGTTTTGGTCCACTGTATTCAGCCAGGTGTAGCCCTCTGTGCGTTGTCATCTGGTGCTTCACTTTATGATGCCATGGGAATCAGAGTCCATCATATTTGAGTGACGGTGCTGCCCTTAAAGAATGTGCTCCAAGATTGGTTTTGGCTCTGCTGGGAAATCTTCCGAGCACTGGTCCCGCTTCGACCTCAGTCTTTAAAGTATCATCAGCGGAATAGATGGCGTGGCAAACAGAATCATCTGACAAGGACGATTGTGGCGAGATAAGCTTAGATTGCCACTCATAATGCATTTAAAAATGCTTCATGACTAGACAAAGATGCCGCTAAATGAATGTTGTGAACGGCAGAATGTGGAAAGCGACAGAGCAATTTCTGAGATTGGTAACAGTAAAGAATACTACTTAGTTCATAGTCAGCGAGGGTAGAATTTAGAGTACCGTCACTTTTCAAACTTTTCATAGACCAAGCTGTTCCCATGTACTATGGTGGAATATCGAGTTCTTTTTCCGTTGCGCTTTCCGAAGTTCAATTGATGCAAACAATTAACAACAAAGGATTTGCACGATGCGCAATTTGAAACTCAGGGCGAAAATCGGCTTGGGGTTCGGCGTCATCATTTCATAGCCATGCTTTTGAGCGGAAGGGCGTCATGGAGACGAATTCATTATCATCTTGGATATTAACGGATATTCAATAATGCCGAGCTAGTCGAGATAGCCATGTCAAATCCGGCCGGTCAGGCTGCCGCATGACCGGTGCCCTCCAAGGATTTGTACGAGCTATATATGCACAACCCGCAGTGGTTGATAAATTTAACCGTTGGAGTGCTCAGCGGAGATGCGTTCGGGGCCAGGAGTAACTATTATCCGAAGAATAACCATCGGAGATTGTATGAGATCAACGCCGGTTACCCTTGTTCTAGCGATTTGCATGAGTGTTTTTTCCTTCAGTTCTTCAATTGCAGGTCCCAGTGATGCCTCTGCTAAGCCGCCACCAGACAAGATCATAACATGGCTTAATGCTGGTAACAGTCGTTTTGTACTTGGTAAAAGCACACACCCGCATATGGATTCGAAACGAATCTTCCAGGCAGGAACAGAGAGTCAGGGGAAGCATGCCTTAGCCACCATACTGTCCTGCTCAGATTCACGGGTGCCGCCTGAAATTGTGTTCGATGCGGGAATAATGGATCTTTTTGTCATACGGGTAGCCGGGAATGTGGCCAATACGGATGAGATCGGCACGGCGGAGTATGGGTTGTGTCATGTGAATACCCCTGTTCTGGTTGTTCTGGGCCATACGCAATGCGGCGCGGTTACCGCCGTTACTCAAGAGGTGACCGGTCATGGCCATCCTCTTGAGCGTAACATCCCTCCGCTGGTGTCTTCAATTATCCCTGCTGTGCAACGTACCATGGCCGACAATCCAGACCTCAAAGACGACGCTTTGATTAAAAAAGCAATCGAGATGAATGTCTGGCAAGTGATCAAAAATCTCTTTCTCAAGAGTCCTGCTGTTCGCGAGTTGGTAAAAGGCGGAAAGGCAAAGGTCGTTGGCGCGATCTATGACATGCACACCGGCAAGGTGAACTGGCTGCCTGTTGAAAAGGTTTCGGCGATTCTGAAAGAGGCGGACGCATCACCCGAGAAAGCCATCAACGCAATGTTCGAGCAGAATACGCCCACACAAGATAAAGCCGCTGGCCATAAAGCAGCAGCCTCTAACGATGACCAGACTCTGGCCCCCAGGGTCAAAGACCTTGCTGCAAAGCTTGATTCCAAAACAGCCGAAGCTGCTTCGGAGTTGAAGGAGGTCAGGAGCAAGCTCGATTCGTTGGCGGGACAGGTGAAGAATTTGACCGATTCCGGAAAAGGCATCGCGACTGACGCCGGTTCGGAAACGAGCAAGGCTCTCGCGGCAGACTTGAAGACCATCAAGGCCGGAATGGAAACACGGCTCTCTGTGTTCGAGTCTTCAACCAGCTGGATGTTTTGGATGCTGGTGTCTCTTCTTACCCTCTCTGTACTGTGTTTCAGCTGGTTGTTCTGGAAGCTAGGCAACCTCGGGGCTCAGCAAGAAATGCTCAGGGGCAAGGTCCGCAAGGCTTTTGAGCGCATCAATAGTGACATAAAGCGTATGGGAGGATAAGCATCTTACTTGTGTAGTACAAGATGCGGGGCAGCGTTTCCTTGTTCATCGATCGATGAAATTCATCCGCCAATGAGGGAACCCGGCTGGCGGATGAGGATTTGCGTCGAACCACAAAGGGGCAGACCATGAGTGGCAGCGAAATACTGCTTGAGTCCGGAACTAATGAGCTGGAAATTATTGAGTTTTTCATATCCGAGGGTACTGCTTCTGGAGAAAAACAAACCCATTATTTCGGAGTAAACGTCGCCAAGGTTCTTGAGGTGATTGAAAATCCCGGCTTGGTTTCCGGCAAGTCCGCCGTAGACCCCTGCTTCATGGGAACGATCCCGCTTCGGGAAAAGGTACTCCCTGTCATAGATCTCAGCATATGGCTCCGGCTTAAGAAGGAAGCGTCCCGTCATGAAGTCATCCTTGTTACGGAATTCAATAATACCTTGATTGGCTTCCTTGCTTCTGGGGTGACGCAGATATACCGTGTCAGTTGGCAAGATGTTGAACCGCCAGGAAGGTTCTTGACTTCAGTTGAATCCGGATGCGTTACTGGGATAGTGCATTTTAAGGAGCATTCCTTGCTCATGCTTGACCTGGAAAGCTTCCTTGCAGAGTACGATTCGTACCAGACAAATATGAATCATGAAGCCATACAGAATGTGGAGAATGCATACACGGCACTCGTTGTCGACGATTCAAGGTCCATGCGTGATTTGATAGTAAGAAGCTTGGAAGAATCGAAATTTAATATTGTTACGGCATCGAACGGGGAAGAGGCCTGGAACATAATGATTCATCAGAGGGATAATCTCCATGAGGGATTCCGCTCCGCTGAAGAAATGATTGATATCATTGTTTCCGACATTGAAATGCCGCGCATGGACGGCATGACCTTGACCAAAAAAATAAAATCAGACCCTGTTCTGCGCGGAGTGCCGGTTATCCTGTTTTCGTCTTTGATTACCGACTCGTTGCGTCACAAAGGGCAATCGGTGGGGGCGGACATGCAGATCAGCAAACCGGAGTTTTCGGAATTGGCGGCCCGGTCGATCCAGCTCATAAATACCGCCAGGTCGACGAACACGGCTTCTTGATTGAAGAAAAAAATGCGGCTGCTGGGATGAGAGTTCCTGGACCATGCTCGCATGCGTGCGGTTGCGGAGTGTGTGCCGTGTGGAACCGGCAAAGCCGGATTGGAGAGAGTCCGGTGTTGTCCTGAGTGATCCTTTGACATCCGCAAGACTGTCCCGCTTTGTTGCCTTGGTTGTACACGAGCTTCTGCGATTTGAAGGAGCTTACTATGGCAAAGTCCTATCTGCTTTACAGATGTGGCGGCAACGAGCAACGGCTGCCCGTGGCGATTTTCACCGCTGACGGCGTGGATGAGGCCCGGGAAGCGCCGACTTGGCTTAGGCGGCGCCATCCCGAAAACGAACTGCTGGTGCTTGGCCCGGGGGAATTCTTTGAGGTCATTGAAGAGGGGCAATGTCCGCCCGACGAATGGAAGAAAGCGGCAGCCAGGCTTGAGCACAGTTCTCTGTCAGGCCGGGAGGGGTAGCCAGGGAAGTCTCATGCGTTCGGAGCGGGAGCCTGCTTTGTGACCGGCGGGATTATGGCGTTTCCCGCGCTTCAAGGGCAACGGCCGGTTCGTCCACGATGTCGATCCTGGCCGGCCTCACGGACCAGGCCTTTTTGATACGGGTGAGAATCCGCACGGTTGGTTCGTCGATCGCAACAGTGAAAACATAGGCCACCAGGATCGTAACACCAACATAGCAGATGATGGACAGGGTCATGGGTACCGGGCCTGAAGAACCGAACCTCCAGTAGAGTTCCGATAATCCGATGCACAGAAGCGGAAAATGGACCAGATAGAGCGCGAAGGAAATCCTGCCGAGAAACTGGGACGGGCGTGAGTCTAAAACCGCCCCAGACCTCTTCCAGAGAATGATTCCCAGAAGCAGGGCGGTGGCCCCGATGGCGCGTACCGTGCTGAAAGCCGGACTGAATCTCCCCACAAAGGCGGAAATCGCCTCATAGATGGTGCCTTCAGCCGGTGCAAACGGCAGACCGCCGAGAAAAAGCCCGATGAGAAGAAGCGCCGCACCCAGAAGGCTGTTCTGTTTGAGTTTCCCATGCGACTGCGCCTCGAAAAGCAATGCCCCGAAAAAGAAACCGAGGAGATTGGAAGGCCATTGCTGGACGAAGAAGCAGACGAGCGCCGTGAAGAGCAACACCGGAACACGGACGGATTTGGAGACGAGCAGATACAGCGCATAGATTGCCAAAGACCCCGCCAGCTCGACGCGCATGGTCCAAAGCACGTTGTTGAAATAGGACAAGCCGGTCCAATAGACGCTGTAAGAACCTTCTCGCAGGACCGCGCTGAATGGAGGGTCGGGGAGCTGGTACATGAAACCAAGCCACCAGTGCCCGACAATCTGCGCCGCCCGCTGAGACGCTCCGGGGAAGAGTCTGTCCAGGGCGTAGGCAAGGCAGACGCTCGAGAGGATAGGCACTGTGAGCCGCAGATACCTGGTTACCACCAGCAGGGGCAGCCGGCAGCGGGTCTTGGCCGCTGATGCGGCGATAACATAGCCGCTGAGCACGAAAAAGACATACACGGCAAAGGTGCCGCTATACAAAACGAACAACGGAGACGTTGCGATGGCATGCTGAAGAGTTGCGTCAGCTTTCCCCTCCGCACCGAAGTAGAGCACAGGGAAAAAACCAGCGATAAGATGAGAGATTATAACGATAAAGGCGGCTATGCCCCGGAGCCCGTCCAATGACGTTACGCGGGAAGGTGGTGAGGCGCGGTTCATTCGCCACGCTCACTATCCTAATCACCCGGAGTTTGCTAGCCGGTCGGTTCTGCCGGTCCTGACGGTTGTTCTTGAGAAGGGTGGTGGGGAGAATGAAAGAGGGTTAGTGTCCATTTGCTTCAAATCAGAAAAACGCATGATGCCGAGGAAATCACCGTGAACGAACCAATCCTTACGCCAGGCCCGCTGCTTGAAATTTCAGGCTCCTACTGGAAGACATGCGCTCTTCATGCCGGGGCCATGCTGGATGTGTTCACACCTCTTGATTCCGGCCCCAGGACCTCGGAGGAGCTCGCACAGGAAATACACTGCGACAACAGGGCTCTGGCCATGCTCCTGAACGCCCTGGCCTCCATGGAACTGCTGGTCAAATCCGGGGAGCATTTCACCCTGTCAGCATTAGCCAGGACGTTTCTTGTCAAGAATTCACCCCGGTACATGGGCTACATCATCCGGCACCACCACAGGCTGATGGCCTCCTGGTCCATGCTTCCGCAATCTGTCTGTACCGGCAAGCCCGCACGCGAACAACGCCGAAGCGATGAGGACCGGGAGGATTTCCTTCTTGGCATGTTCAACCTGGCTTCAGGCATCGCCCCTGGGGTGGCCAAAAAACTGGACTTCACCGGAAGGCAGCGCCTTTTGGATCTGGGTGGAGGGCCCGGGACCTACGCAATCCATTTCTGCCTGGAGAACCCACAGCTTACAGCCACGGTGTTCGATCTGGCCGGGACCAGGAGTTTCGCCGAGGCCACGATCTCGCGTTTTGGGGTGGAGAGCAGGGTAGAATTTTTGGCGGGAGACTACCACCAGGATCCACTTCCGGGAGGATATGACGTTGCCTGGCTCTCCCATATTCTCCACGCCGAGGGGCCGGAGAGCTGCCGGAACATCCTGGCCAAGGCCGCCAGGGCCCTCAAGCCAGGGGGCTTGCTTTTCATCCATGAGTTCATCCTGAACGACACCATGGACGGACCGGAATTCCCGGCTCTCTTTTCCCTGAACATGCTTCTGGGCACCCAAAAGGCCAATCCTACTCCGAGGCCCAGCTCAGGGACATGCTGGCTTCCGCAGGGGCACGGGATATCCGCAGGCTCGACTTCTCAGGTCCGAATGATTCCGGGATAATGCTTGGCGTAATGGGCTGAACGGAGCTTGATGGCGTTTTCAGGAGACGGTCCGGTTTCTTTCCGGCCTGAAGGTTTCCTTGAGTGCGAGGCAGACCAGGAGCAACATGACCGATGTGGCAAACAGCGCGGTGAAGGCCGCGCTGTAGCCTTCGGTTGTGAAAGCCCCGGAAGGGTCACGGCCGTGGTATTCCAGTATCATCCCGAGCAGTGGCTGGAACACGGCTCCACCCACGAAGGGGAAGATGTTCATTATACCCACCGCGGTTCCAGCCAGTGACACCGGGAACAGTTCCTTGGCCGTGGTAAAGGCCACGGCGGGTGCCGCGCCTCCGAACACTCCGAAAAGATAGAAGAGAATAAAGAGCCCGGGGCCGGAGACGCGGTGCATGCCCCAGGACAGGGTGGCTGTGAGGCAGCACAGACCCAGAGCGCAGAGCGCCAGGGCGGTTTTCCGGCTCTTGAACACTCTGGTGGACAGATAACTCACTAGCGGCCCGCCCGTCACCAAGCCCACCGAGACCATGGCCAGGATGGTTCCCGCCAGGGCGGGGCTGTGCCCGTGCATGTGGCTCAAAAACGGCCCGGCCCAGAGCCCGGCAAAGGAGAAGAACACTCCGTTGTCCAAAAAAAGCCAGGCCGCGACCAGCCAGCCCCATCTGTTCGAGAGTACCACCTTTATCCCGGGGATAAGGGCTTGCCTGCCTGGCGGGAGACCATGCGGCGCGTCAGGCCCCTTGTAGCCCGCCAAGGCCGGTGTGTCGCGGACAATGGCCCACAGAAGCGCGGCCACGAGAATCGCGATGGCGGCCAAGCCGATGAATGCGTTGCGCCAGCCGATAATCTGCGCGGTCTGGGCCAAGGGGGCGGAGGCGAGCAGGGAACCGACGCCCCCCATGGAAACCAGCATGCCGATCATGGTTGAAAAACGTTCGGGAGGGTACCACTCCGCCAGGGTCTTCAGGGTGCAGACCCAGATCATGGACATCCCGAGCCCCACGAGGATACGTCCCGCGGTTGCCCAGGAAGCGTCGGCGGCAAGGCCGATGAGGGCCGCTCCCAGGGCGGCGAGCAGATAGAACGTGGAGGTGGTGCGCCTGGCTCCCCATGAGTCGGCCAAGAGACCCGCCGGGAGCTGCATGGCGGCGTAGGAGTAAAAGAACGCGCCGGAGAGCATGCCGATGAGGCCGCCGCCAGCGTTCAAGTCCCGCATCATATCCACCGCCACCACTGCCGGGCACAGGCGATGAAATGTAACCAGCATGTAGCTAAGCGCCAGGGTGGCGAATACCAGGGAGCGGTATCCCCGGACGCTTAGTCCGTAAGTGCGGGGCATCATTGCCGCAGTAGACAAATCCCAGGGTGATGGCAACCGCGGGGAAGGCGGAGGGGTCAAAACAGTGGACAGAGCGCCCTTCCGAAGCTTAAACAAACTACGCCGGGCTTGCTCCTTCTGTGCCAGACACCGTCGGATCTTTCATCCCCGAGCACCACATCGCTAGAACAACCTACGTTATCCTGGCCTGGAATATCGCTGGCCGCGGGTCTGGAATGTTGTCCGGACGCGGCGCGAGTTGGGCCACCGCGAGGCAGGCGCGCGATCATCATGTTGGAAATGCTTGAAGGCTTTATACGGGATTACGGCTACGTTGCACTGTTTGTCGGCACCTTTTTCGAGGGGGAGACGATCCTTCTGGTAGCGGGGTTCTTGGCTCACAGCGGCGGTCTTGATTTGTCACTGTGCATCTTGTCCGCTTTTGTGGGCAGCCTCTCCGGCGATCAGGCGGCTTTTTACGTGGGGAGGTGGAAGGGAAGGCAGTTCGTGGAGAAGCGTCCCGCCTGGAAATGCCGCGTGGACCGTGTGCACCAGATGCTGGAACGATTTCATGAAGCCCTTATTCTCTCTTTCCGTTTCTTCTATGGCCTGAGAAATCTCACTCCCTTCATACTCGGCACCACGGATATCTCCGGTTTCAAGTTCTTCACCCTCAATGCGATAGGTGCAGCCATTTGGGCCGTGGCGTTCGGCTATGCCGGATATTTTTTCGGGGCGGTCGTGGCCACGGTGCTCAAAGACGTCCATAACGTGCAGATGATCATACTCATCGCGGCCGCAGTGGTGGGTGCCGCCGTATGGTTCTTCCGCCATCTCAAGCGCAAGAAAGCCGAAAAGGCCTGTGCCGGGCACAATCTTGACGCTGACCATCCACATGACGAAAAAAAGCTCGACTCGTCCTCATGCGAGACGCCGCGCGAGTAGGCAAGGCCCCTCCTGGACAGTCAGTGACGGCAGCATTGGCATTTTTGCCTTGAAACGCTGTATTGTTCCGTCGTGACTTGCTTTTTCTCCCCGTTTGCTTCAGTACAATATGACAAGCGCACTCCACGGTGCGATCCGGGGCTGTGCCGCTCGGTGCTGGGTCAATTCATTTGCGCGAGGGATCATGTCCGACATACTGCCTGAAGACAACGCCCCTATCGCCGAATCGGCGCGTTTCTGTGCCAGAGAGCTGGATGGGCTTGGCAACAGGTTCCTCAAATCGTTCCACGGTTGCGAACAGGACTTTTTGCGCCTCGGCAAAGCCTTGGACGGATTCAATACCGCCGCGGTGGCTGTTTCGCGTGAAGCTTCCGAGCTGGCCGAACTGACTGCGGGCGACGCGGTTGGCAACGCCTCCGCGAAGCTCGCCTCCAATCTTGATCGCCTTGGGCGGGAATGCGAAAACGCCATCGCGGGCCAGGACATATCCAATCTGGACGCCATCGCGGAAGTTGGTTCCAAACTCACCGCCAGCATCCGTGATTTCACCCGGCTGGTGAAGCACCTCTCCATGCTTGGCATAGCCACCCGCATAGAGAGCGCCCGTCTTGGAAGTCATGGGCTTGGTTTCAGCACGCTGGCGGACGATGTGGAGAAACTGGCCGGCAAGATCGCAAGCTCTTCAGAGGTCATCTCGAGGCGGGCCCAGGAGCTGACCAGCCAGTGCCAGGAAGCGGCGGTAAGCCTGGTTGATATGGACCAGGCCAGGAAATCCTGCTCTCTCTCCGCGTTGGATCTTCTTGAGGCCGATCTTGACGCACTGGACTCGCTCACCGAATCCTCCCGCAAGACAGCGGCCGAGATAGCGGATGAGGCCGAGGGAATGGTGCAGAGCGTGTCCGCTGCGGTACTCTCCATGCAGTTTCACGACATTATCCGCCAGCAGTTGGAGCATGTGGCGGAGGCGTCGGAAGAGGCCAAGGCCATGGCGGTGGATGGCCCCCAGACCCAGGGCGGACATGACGCCCGGGATTGGGCTGAACTTGCTGGCTGGATGAAAAGTGTCCTGGTTCTCCAACAATCGCAGTTGGGAAATGCCAAGGACCGTTTCGCAGAGGCCATGCTGTCGCTTGGAACAAGCCTTCGCGATATCGCCATCCGTGTGCAGAGCATGGCCACCCAGGCCGGCTCCGTGGCGAACCAGGAGACTGGCCAGGGAGGCGTTCTCGGCCAGATCGAGTCCGAGGTCCGCAGGATTTCGCAATCTTTGCGGGACTACGCGGGGCTGCAACACAAGATGTCCAGTGTCATGAATGATGTGGGGAACTCCATCCAGTATATGTCCTCCTCAGTCTCCGAGATCGAGGAGGTGGGGTCCGAGATAGAACTCATTGCGCTGAACGCGTCGGTCAAGGCCGCGCACACAGGCGAGGAGGGCAAAGCCCTGGGCGTATTGGCCTCGGCCATACAGAAACTCTCGGTGGATGCCAGAGGACAGACCGACACCATTATGGAGCTTTTGGCCTCGGTGGACTCCACGTCGCTTACTTTGAAAGACATCAATAAGGACGCCGGGAACGGGAATGTCTTTGAGGAAGCTGTGGCGGAACTGGACAACGAGGTGGCCAACCTCAAGTCGCTCGGAGAACGTTCGGCTTTTTCGGCGAATCGAGTTCAGACCCTGGCTTCACAGCTTTCCGATGAAATTGAAAACACGGTTCAGTCCCTCGAATTTCAGCAAAAACTGATAAGCTCGATGGGAGAAGCGGAGACGGTGCTGAGCAGGTTGGTTCTTGAACTCGATGCCGTTTTGCCGGCAGGCGCGGCGTTGTCCCAGTCTCCAAAATTGCGTGAAATGCTGGACCGCTACACCATGGATGCCGAGCGTCTGGTTCACGAGAACGCTTTAGGCATCACGTCGAGCGCCTCTGCCGAGCAAGATGACGGCGAGTTCGGCGGCAACGTGGAACTGTTCTGAACCGGGAGCCTCACGCTATGGGAATCCAGCAGATTAACACGCCCAAAAAGGGAAAGACGGTGTTGTCGCTTTCCGGGGAATACGCGATATCGGACGCGGGTGAGTTGAAACAGGACATGGTGAAGGCCTTGGACAAGGCCAAAAGCGTGCTCCACCTGGATGTCAGCGGGGTGGAGCGGGTTGATTTGCTCTTTTTCCAATTATTGTTCGCTTTGGCCTCGCAGGCCAGTTTGGATGGCAAGAGTGTGGTTCTGGATCTCCCTCTGCCCGAGCCGCTGCGTCTGACAGCGGAGGGGCTGGGCCTGGACCAGCACGATTTTGAACAAACGTTTACTTCCGGAGTTTCTTGATGAAAACGGTTATGACCGTGGACGATTCCGCCAGCGTACGCCAGATGGTGGCTTTCACCCTCAAAAACGCTGGTTATTCAGTCATCGAAGCGGTTGACGGCAAGGATGCCCTGGCCAAGCTCCAGGGCAAGGTGGAAATGGTCATTACCGACCTCAACATGCCCAATATGGATGGCATCTCGCTCATCAAGGCGGTTCGCGCTCAAGCCGCCTACAAGTTCATACCGATAGTCATGCTGACCACGGAATCCCAGGCCGGAAGAAAGCAGGAAGGAAAGGACGCCGGGGCCACCGGCTGGATTGTTAAACCGTTCAAACCCGAGCAGTTGCTGGCAGTGGTGCAGAAGGTTCTCAGATAGGCGGCAAACCTAGATCGGATACGAACAAGGCTGGGCATGGAAGATATCCACCGCAAAGCATTCCGGGATGAAGCGTACGACCTGCTGCATGAGCTCGAATCCGCACTGTTAGAGCTTGAAGACGCCCCAGGCGACGATGAACTCGTCAACCGCGTGTTCAGGGCCATGCACACGCTTAAAGGTTCCGGGGCGATGTTCGGTTTCGATGACATCGCCAATTTCACCCATGAGGTGGAGACCGTCTTCGACAAGGTCCGATCCGGAGAGCTTGAGGTTACCAAACCGCTGCTGGACCTTACGTTTCAAGCCAAGGACCACGTTAAGCTTCTTCTCGAAAACGACGGAGGAGATCTTTCCGCCTATGTTTCCCAGGCGTCCGACCTTTTAAACAGCTTCAGGGCGTTGGGGCCTGCCGCAGCGCCTGATTCAGCCGAACCCCAGGTGGTTGACGAGGCGGGGGACAGCCCACGGGAAGAGCGAGGCGCCGAGCTGGTCTACCGGGTCCGGGTCAAGCCCAAACCGGAGATCTACGCCACCGGCAACAACCCGGAATTTCTTTTGGAAGACTTGAAAAGCCTGGGCAAGGCCAAAATCTTCGCACATCTCGAAGAAGTCCCCCCTCTGCGTGAGCTGGATGCCCAGAACTGCCATTTGTGGTGGGACGTGCTCCTGACCACGGACGTTACGGAAAGCGCCATCCGCGACGTCTTCATCTTTGTTGAGGACGAGTGCGACTACACAGTGCAGGCTCTGGACGCTACCGAGGATGTCGAGCTGCGCAAGCTCGGCGAGATACTCGTCGACCGCGGAGACATCACACCGGAAGGGGTGTCCAAAGCCCTAAGCGGCCAGAAGCGGCTCGGAGCGATCCTCACCGAAGCGGGGCTTTTGCCCGAGAAGTCTGTGGAAGCGGCCCTGGCCGAGCAGGCCTTGGTGAAGGACAAGGCCGAGCAGAAAAAAGGCCCGGAAGGCGCTTCGAGCCTGAGAGTCTCCGCCGAAAAGCTCGACCTCCTGCAGGACCTGGTGGGCGAACTCGTTATCGTGCAGGCCCAGATCAAGCAGATCGCCCCCTCCCTGGGCAATGCCATGGTGTTGACCCTGGCCGAGCAGCTTGAGCGGCTAAGCGACGACATCCGTGATTCCACCTTGTCCATCCGCATGCTGCCCATCGGCTCCACGTTCAGCACCTACCGCCGTCTGGTTCGCGATCTTTCGGCGGAAATCGGCAAGGAGATCGACCTCGTTACCTCCGGCGAGGAGACCGAACTGGATAAGACCGTTCTTGACCGGCTTGGCGATGCGTTGATCCATCTTCTCAGAAACAGCATTGACCACGGCATAGAGACCCCCGCCGAACGCGAAGCCGCCGGCAAGCCCAGGCGCGGAACATTGAAGCTCACAGCCGAGCACTCCGGCGGAGACGTTGTCATCCAGGTAATTGATGACGGCAAAGGCATTGATCCTGACAGGGTGCGGCAAAAGGCAGTGGAGCGCGGGCTCATCCCGGAAAACGCGGAGCTTGGCCTCAGGGAAACACTCGAGCTCATATTCCTGCCGGGCTTTTCCACCGCCCAGACAGTATCGAGCGTGTCCGGGCGCGGTGTCGGCATGGACGTGGTGAAACGCGTGGTGAACACCATGCGCGGAAGCATCGACATCGAATCCGAGCTTGGCAACGGTTCGGTGGCCACCATCCGTCTGCCGCTGACCCTGGCCATCATCGACGGGCTTCAGGTACGCGTCGGCGACCAGGGCTACGTCATGCCCCTGGACGTTGTGGAGGAGTGCGTGGAACTAAACCGCGCGGACCTGGGCTCGGACGGGCGGGGGCGCATCATCAACCTTCGCGGCGAGGTGGTTCCTTTCATCTCGCTCAGGGAGTGGTTCGGATTTTCAGGCGAGAGCCCGACCATCGAACAGGTGGTGGTCCTGCGCGTGGAAGGCTACCGGCTGGGCATGGTGGTGGACAATGTGGTCGGCGAGCACCAGACGGTCATCAAGAGCCTGGGCCCGGTATTCCGCAAGCTCGAGGGCTTTTCCGGAGCAACCATCCAGGGAGACGGCACCATGTCGCTTATTCTGGATGTGAAACGCATTGTCCGTATGGCTCTGGGCGAGCACAGATAGAACGCAAATCGTTTCATGACCACGGAACACACCGCCTGCCGGCACCCTCAAGCTCTTCCTGAGCGAGACTTCAAACGCCTTGCGGATTTCATCTATTCCGAGTGCGGCATCAAGCTGCCCCTTGCCAAAAAAACCATGCTCGAGGCGCGTCTGCACAAGCGTCTGCGCGTTCTGGGCATGGATTCCTATTCCCGCTACTGTGAGTATCTTTTCACCCCCAAGGGAATGGAAGCGGAGTTGATCTCCCTTATCGATACGGTCACCACCAATACAACGGAATTCTTCAGGGAACCCAAGCATTTCGATATTCTCACAGGCAAGGTCCTCCCGGATTTTTTGAAAAGACGCGGAGTCTCCACCCCGCTTCGCCTCTGGAGCGCAGGCTGTTCGTCAGGAGAAGAACCCTATACCCTGGCCATGGTGCTCTCCGAATACGGTCAGCAGGTTGCGGGCTTCCGCTTCGGTATTCTGGCCACCGACATCTCCACCCAGGTGCTGGCGCGAGCAATGAAGGGGATTTACACCGACGACAAGCTCCGGAACACTCCCTACGAATACAAGAAACGCTACATGCTTCGTGGAAAAAACAACTGTTCCGGGCTCATACGTTTTTCAGCCGAGATACGGAACAAAATACAGTTTCAACGGCTGAACTTCATGGAGGAATTTTCTTTCGAAAAGCCCATGCATGTTGTTTTTTGCCGAAACGTCATCATCTATTTCGACAGAAAGACACAGGAAAACCTTTTGGGGCGTTTCTGCCAGTGCCTGGAGCCGGGAGGGCATTTGTTCATAGGACATTCGGAAAGCATAACGGGAATGGATCTGCCTCTTACTCCCGTCGCTCCCACAGTGTATCGCAGAACATGAGGTGGACACGTGAAGAACGGTAAGATCCGCGTGCTCGTCGTCGACGATTCCGCCCTTGTTCGCCAGGCCATGCAGGAGGTTCTCTCTTCCGACCCCGATATCGAGGTCATGGCTTTGGCCTCCGACCCCTTTCACGCCGCCGGCTACATTGCCCAGGAAGTCCCGGACGTCATCACGCTCGATATCGAGATGCCCCGCATGGACGGGCTTACTTTTCTCAAGAAGCTCATGGCCCAGCATCCCATCCCGGTGCTCATCTGCTCCACGTTGACCGAGTCCGGGTCCGAGACGACCCTGCGAGCCATGGAATATGGCGCGGTGGACATCATCACCAAGCCGAAGCTCGGCACCAAGCAGTTCCTGGACGAATCCCGCACCATCCTCTGCGACGCCGTGAAAGCCGCCGCCCGGGCCAAGATGCGCATAAGGCCCATAGTGCCCACGCTTACCGTGCAGCCCAAACTTTCCGCTGACGTTATGTTGCCCGGGCCCACGGGCAAGGCCATGTTCGGCACCACGGAAAAGGTCGTTCTGGTGGGGGCTTCCACCGGAGGCACCGAAGCGCTGAGCGTTTTCCTGCAAGCCCTGCCCAGCGACTGCCCCGGGATAGCCATCGTGCAGCACATGCCGGAGAACTTCACGGCCGCGTTCTCCAAGCGTCTGGACTCCATCTGCCAGGTCACGGTCAAGGAGGCCCGGGACAACGACACCGTTCTTCGCGGCCAGGCCCTTATCGCTCCGGGAAACAAGCACATGCTGCTCAAACGCTCCGGGGCGCGCTATTACGTGGAGGTCAAGGACGGCCCGCTGGTCAGGCGGCACAGGCCGAGCGTGGATGTCTTGTTCAGGTCCGGAGCCCGCTATGCCGGAAAAAACGCCGTGGGGGTCATCATGACCGGCATGGGGGACGACGGCGCGGAAGGCATGCGGGAGATGAAGGAGTCCGGGGCGTACACCATCGCCCAGGACGAGGCCAGCTGCGTGGTGTTCGGCATGCCCCAGGAAGCGATCAAGCTGGGCGGCGTGGACAGGGTGCTGCCCTTGGATGACATCGCCCGGGAAGTGCTGCGCGTCTGTGCGGGATAGGCTTATGGCCAAGGAACTTGAAGCAAAATTCGCCGTGGAATCGCTCGACCCGCTCCGGTCCATGCTCAAAAGCATGGGCGCTCTGGTCAAGGATTGCCGGTTCGAGCGAAACGTTGTTTTCGACACACCTGATCGCACCCTCCGGGCGCGCGGTGAGCTCTTGAGGCTGCGCCAGACGGACAAAGCCGTGCTGACTTGGAAACGGCCGTCTTCCGAGCCTGCCCCCGCTGGCGTGAAAGCCATGGACGAAGTGGAAACCACGGTGGGGGATTTCGAAACCATGCGCGAGGTGCTGCACGGTTTGGGCTACGAGGAAGCCCTCTGGTACGAGAAACTTCGCGAGCAATGGTCTCTGAGGCAGTCTTTGGTGTGCCTGGACGTGTTGCCATTTGGAGAATTTGTGGAAATCGAAGGCGAACCGTCCGCCATCGCCAAGGCCGCGGACTGCCTGGGCCTTGATATGGGGCAGGCCAAAGCCCTTACGTATCACGACCTGTACCGGGACTATCTGGCCCGCCTGGGCCTGCCCCCGCAGGACAGCTTCATCTTTTCGGAAAGGGATAAGGCGCGCCTGAGCAGGTTGTGCCCCATTCCCGGCAAGAAATAGTCTCTCGCCCCGCCCCCGCCGGCTACTCGCCCGCAGCGGCTGAGCAAGCCTGGCGCCACGCGCACCAGGCGCAGGATCTGGAAGAAAGCGGCGCAAACGCGGGCGTTTCAAGCATCATCCTGAGAATGAACCCGGCCAGAAGGGGCGTCTGCTCCTGAATGCGGGTCGAGATGGTTTCCTCGTCCACATCTGGTCCGAAAAGCGGCGTTTCCTCGCCGCCCTTGCCCAAGCAGACGAATACCGCGTTCGCGGCTTCCCTGCCGGAGTCCTTCCAGAAAGCGTGCATATAGAGGGGCATCTGGATGGAACCCAGTTTCTCGGCGATCTGGGGCAGGGCCAAGAGCCCAAGAGCCGTATCCCCGGACCCGACGATCTGCCAGATGTCCTCGTCATCCCAGAATTTTTTGGCGGTCTTTTTCGGGGTTCCCGTCTTGTAGTCCAGGATGAACAGCCCGCCTTCGCGCTGGTCCAGCCGGTCTACGGTGCCGGTCAGGTCATACTGTTCCCCGTCCAGCTGGAGCCTGGCCTTGATGCGCTTTTCCGTCTCCAGAGGGGTGCAGGCCGGAGTGTTGCGGGCGAAATCCGTAAGGCGCAGGAGGGCGGTGCGCTCAAGCATGAGCCGGGCATGGGCGGGCATCTGCCGGAAGAACGGTGCCTCATGGAGCTTTGCGGAAAAAATGGCCGCGAGCCTTTGCCCGTCCAGTCCGCCCTGGGCAATGGGCTTGCCCAGGAGCGGGGCGAAGAAGTCCTGGAGCGCTTCATGGGCCAGCTGCCCGAACGCCGGGGGATCACCTTCCTCGGCCACCTCCTGCAACGGCTCAAGAGGCGTGAGGTATTTGTAAAAGAAGGCCAGGGGACAATTGAGGAAGCTGTCCAGGAGGGTGGGGGAGACGCCCCGGTAGCGCAGGTGCGTCTCAAGCTTCAACCGGCAGGCCGGGGTGTTTTCCACCGCTCCCAAGGACGGACGCACGCCCCGCATGGGCAGGGTGATAAGGCGGCGCGGCCCTTCGCCTGGCTTTATGAGGCGTCCCTGGCGTTTTTCTTCCTCCCAGAGAAGCTGTTCCACATAGCGGCTTGGCATGCTCTTGCCGTCCAGGATTCCGGGCTGGATTCCTGAAGAGTAGAGGATGTCCACGTCTTTCGCCCCCTGGATCAGGCGGTAGAACGTGTGCGCCGAGGTGAGGTCCCGCTCGCGCTGGCCGGGCAGGCCCAGGGCCTGGCGCAAAGGATCGGGAAGGAGCGGGTCGGGCCGGGGGATACCGGGCAGGGCCTCCTCGGTCGCTCCCAGAATGAAGATCTTCTCAAAGGTGAGGAGCCTCGTTTCCAGCATGCCCAGCACCTGCAGGCCGGAAAGCGGGTCGGCCTCGAACGGCGCCCGCTGGCGCTTGAGAAGCTCCCTGGCCATGGCGCGCACGGCCTCGGGGGGGAAAGCCTCCTGGCTTATGGAACTATCGTGCAGTTCCGGGATGACCTGGTCGATGAGCCCGGCCAGGCAGGCGGCATCGATGATGAAGCGTTCCCAGCGCCCCCCGGAATGCTCGGGATCAAGAAGCAGCTCGGCAAGGCCGAGCAGGGCCTGGGCCATGCGCCGGGGAGTCGTGGTGTCCTCGAACGCGGTGAAGCACACCCGCACCACCCGCTGCCTGAGTTCTTCGGACTGCGGGTCGGCGTCCGCGGGGACCCAGGCTGCCGGGTCGACGTATTTCTCGCCCTGGCGGATAAAGGCCTCCCAGTCGTGGAAGAGCATGCGAAGCGGGGTCTCGTCGCCCAGGCGCAACAGCTTGAGCAGGGGATGGCGCAGCAGGGTGATCACTTCCCGCCAATGATAGCCGCCGGGCATGCGGCCGTCCTGGAGGCGCAGGATGGTTTCGATGAGCTGGAAAAGGGGCGAGCGCCACATGGGAAAGCCCATGGACACGTTCACATCACGGCGCGGAAGATGGTGCAGCACGGGCATGAGCATGCTGGTGTCCGGCAGAACCACGGCGTAGCCGGCGGTGTCGCCGCAGGCGTCCAGCTCCTTGCGCAGGGTCATGAGCTGGGAGTGAAGGTCAAAACCCTGGTGGAAAGTGATGGATGCCCGGCGGGCCGGTTCGGGCTCCTGGGCCGCAGAGAAAAGGCTGAACTGGTCGGTGCGGGTGCGCCAGGACGGCAGCGGAGAGAGCTTGTCGTCCGTGGCCAGCTGGGCCGTTGCTTTCCAGCTTTTGAGCCAGCGGACGTGCTCCTCGCAGGACCAATGCGGTTTCGCGCCGCGCCCGGCAATCGCGGGGTCGGTGTGCCAGAGGATTTCGGCGGCGCCCTTGCTCCAGAGAGGCTTCAAAAGTGCTTCCTCGCTCCCGGTGAGGGCGTGGAAGCCGCAAGCCAGGATCAGTTTTCCGTCCAGAATGGCAACGGCCTTGGCTGGGTCGTCAGCCACTATGGAGCGCAAGAGCCCCGGAGTGCATGCGCCTTGGGAGACAAGCGCCTCGCGGTAGGCCGCCTGAATGGTTTTCAGGCTGCCCAGAAGGGCTGCCGCAGTTGGCATCACCATGTCCTGGACATGGTCCAGGTTGGAAGCGGCCACCCCCTGCTGGAAGAGCTCCTCCAGAAGCGAGGAGAGCTTGAGCCCCCAGGGAAAGAAGTCCTTCACTTCCTCAGGCAAGGCGTTGTCCGGGCCGCGCAGGCCTGCGCGAAGGCCGGTGACCACCCTGTGCAGGACGCCCACCCGGTCCAGCTCGGAAAGAGGGCGAAGCGGGGTGGCCGTGATGCGCCCGGCCAGCTCGGCGAAGAGTTCGTCGATGGAGACGATGCGCGGCAGGATGCAGGGCTTGGCCAGCCGCTCGTCCGAGGAAAGCTTGTCCAGCAGGTAGCGCCTGGGCCGTCTGTGCGGAAACAGCACGATAAGACTTTCGAAGCGTGTCTGGAAACGTTCCAAAAGCTGCTCGGCCAGACCTGTCAGGAAGTCGCGGTCCCAGGGGATGACGGTTACCGGGTTCACGGATTGCCCCCCAAGGCGACCTGGCGCACGGTTTTCAAATCCACGTAGACAAGAAGCCCGCGCACCGGCCGCCCGGAAGATTGGGGCAGCTTCGCGGCCAACTCCAGGTACCTGAGCAGCTGTTCATGATGGGCCGGATCTTCCCGCCCGGTCTTGTAGTCGAGAACAAGGGTCTGCGCCGGGGTGAAGGCCATGAGGTCGGGCCGGTGTATCTGGCCGTCCGCATCCAAAAGCTCTACTTCCCTCAGCCCCAGGTGCTGGCACTGCGGGAAAAAATCCTGGGAGCAGAGCCAGTCAAGGCAGTCGACAAGCCCCTGCTCCATGGTGTCGTCCTCGGCACTGCTTAGGGCCATAGCCTGGCTTGCGGCTGTGCTCACATCCACTCCAGGATGCAGGAGTTCCAACGCCTTATGCAGAACAATGCCCCGCTTGCGTTCGGTCATGCGCAGTCGTTCCGAAGGATCGCCAAGCTCCTTTCGGGCGATTTTAAGCCCCGGCAGCCACTCCAGGGGAGCCGCCGCAGTGAGGGGAACCGGCACGGACCGGGGCTCCTGGCCCCTTACGGGCTGCAGCCGGGACGGCACCAGCTCCGCCTGGCTCGGCGGGCGCTGGCCGAAAGTGGTTTCCTGGTCCTCCAGGGAAATTCCGGCAGCCTGGAACAAAATCTCGGCGGCCTTGGCCAAGGGGTAGCGGTTCACCAGCTTGGCTTCCCCTGGCAGGTAGATGTGCAGCTCTTCCTCGGGCCTGGTCCAGGCCACATAGAGGAGGTTCACCTGCTCGAACAGGGATTTGGCCGCCTGCCGGTGGTATGGTTCGCCCAGTTCCTTGCAGAGGGGGGCGGTGAACTCGGTTCCGTTCATTCCAACGGTGGCCAGCCCGCCTGGTTGGCGGAAGGGAAAGAGATGGAAGGGCACTACCGCGACCGGAAACTCCAGGCCCTTGGCCTTGTGGATGGTCAGGACTCTGACGGCCTGGGCGTCCTCGGGCTGGGGAATTTTTTCCTCGCTCCCTTTGTCGCGCCAGAACTCCAGGAAGGACGACAGCGAGCCGTATCCTTGCGTTTCCGCGTTGTGAACCAGTTCCAGGAAGCGGCGCAGGAAAACCTCGTCGTCCGGGTAGGCTTCGAAAACGCCGCAGGAGGAGAACAGTTCCTGCACCAGGTCGTAGGGGCTGGCCGGTCCGGCGCCTTTCAGGAAAGGCTCGATGATGCGCTGCCAGGCCTCGGGGTAGTCGCGCTGGAATTTGCGGTACAGCGGCCCTTTTGACTGCGCGGCAAGCCAGTCCGAAAGTGCCTGTGGCGAGACGTTCTGGGAGCGGCAGAAGAGTTCCCGGCAGGAAAGAAAGCCCCACAGGGCCAGGTTGTCCGGCGGGTAGTCCAGAAACGCCAGGAAGGAAATCGCGCCCCGCACGATGGGATGCTCGGCCAGGCGCAGGCTGTTTTCCGTGACCACGGGAACGTCCAGATCGACCAGCCACTGCGCGGCTTTGGCCGCCTCTTTGTTGGTGCGGGTGAGAACGGCGATTTCGGAAGGGGCGCGACGTTTGAGCAGGTCGTGCTGGAAGAGGTCGGCCAGGGCTTGGCGCGCTGAAAGCTCGTAGTCTTCCGGTGATGAGCCGGGAAGTTTGGAGACGCAGACGAAGCCGTTCGCGCTTTCGCGCCCTGGCGGCACCTCCTGCACCACTTCCGAGAAAGCCTTGCCGAGGCTTTCTCCTAGCCAGCCCCGGATCGTTTCCGGGGCTTCCGGCATAAGCGCCGCCGCTGCCTGACTCGCGGCCTCCTTCCTGGCAAGGCAGGAGAAAAAGCGGTTGTTGAACGCGACTATCTCCGGGGCGCTTCGCCAGTTCTGGGCCAGGGTTTCGCGCAACGGATCGGGGCAGATGTGGGCCAGTTCAGGCTGCCTGGCCGCGGCTTCGAAGAGTCCGGACTCTCCGCCGCGCCAGCCGTAGACGGCCTGTTTCACGTCGCCCACGTAGAAGAGCGAGCCGCCCTTGGACAAACATTCCTGGGACAGCTGGGAAAGCACGTCCCACTGGCTCAAACTCGTGTCCTGGAATTCGTCGATGAGCAGGTGGTTCAAGCGTGAACCGAGGCGGCAGTATGCTTCCGGCACTCCACCGGATTCCGAAAGGAGCCCGGCCACGCTGCCGGGCAGCTGGGAGAGAAGGGCCACGGCCTTGTCCCGGCGGTAGGCCGCGAAGGCCTCCATGAGAAGCGCTCCGAACTCGATAAAGGGCTGCCAGGCCAAGGCCTTGGCCAGGACGCTGCCCCTGTTTTTGGCCTCAGAGTAGGCTTGGCGCAAATCGAGATACAGTGCGTCCAGCGCGGGACTGGCCAGCTGTTTCGAGTCCTTGACCAGGCAGTCGGCGATATCGTTCTTGTGGGCGTAGGCGGAGTCGGGCAGGGCCTTGAGGCTCGAAACATTCGTCAGCGCGCCAAGAAGCGTGGTGAAATTGGATACCGGCCGGGCTCCGGCGGCAGCCAGGGCCTGTTCCAATGCCTGGGCGGCCAGAACAAGGGAACTCTTCAGGACGTCCAACTCCCGGTGCAACTCGTCCGCATCGACCTGGGCTGGCGTCTCGTTTTCGAGCAGGTAGCCGAATACGTCCTTGAGCCGGTTCTCCACCCGCTCGGCCAGCCAGAAACCGCCAGCGCCCTCAAGGAGGGTCAGGGCGTCGGCCATCCTCGCTGTCAGGGCTTCGAGTTCCGGATCGGGTCCGGCCGTGCGAGCGGTTACTGCGTCGTACAGGGCCTCGAAAACCATGTCTTGATCCAGGCTTGTCTCGAAGTCCGGGGGCAGGCCCAGCTCCAGGGCGAAAAGCCTGGCAAGCTGGTTGAGCAGGCTGTCGATGGTGCGCACGTTCAGGGTCTGGAAATGCTTGAGGGTGCGTTCCAGCCAGGCGCGGGCCGTGTCCCTGGCCCCGGAGCCGGAAAAATCCGGATCGGGCAGCCCGAGCGCAAGGCTTTTCAGCGCCGTGAGCACGCGCTCCTTCATCTCGGAGGCGGCCTTGTTGGTGAAGGTTATGGCCAGGATGCTCTCCGGGCCGTAGCCTTGGCCCGGAACAGGGCCGCACGCAGGAGCGGGACTGCCGCTTTTCATCAGGAGATTCAGGAAGCGCCGGGTGAGGCGGTAGGTTTTGCCGGATCCGGCAGAGGCGTGCAGTTGTTCGATCATCGTGGATTTCGTGGTGGGCCTTGCTTGAAAGCAAGTGTAATCGCTTCGGTCCGGCAGGGCAATCGCCAGCTCTGGGCGCTTGAGAAATTGCACCTGCGAACCGCCGATACAAAGGCTTGCGGCCAGGAGGGATGAAAGTGCCGCGGCATAGGATTTGCTTTGTGAACCTCGAAGTGTTCGCAAGGAGGCGGATCATGCACACAAGCCATCACGCCCCGGACCAGGACAATCCGGAATTGACCAGCCGGGTGGCCCACAGCCTCGGACTCGGTGAAATGACCTTGAACGAGATCGATTACGATGACCTGTACTTCTCGGATTCCGTGATAAAGACCCTGCACCATCTGGCCATGACTCTTCTGCAAGGGGAGTCTCTTCAGGAAGATGGCTTGAGCTTGCGGGCCTACTGGGTCGAAGCCACCATGGAGCTGGTGCTGTGCGCCGATAGCGGAAAGGACTTGCATCTGGTGCGGGTTCCGGAAGCACACTGGACCTTTAAACAACGCACCTACCACTGATAAAAAAGGGGGGGCATTTGCCCCCCTGATTTCTCACGCGTCTCTTCTCCCCCAACTCACGGTTTTTTCGGCAACCCCAGGATGTTGCCCACGGCGTCCAGGGCGCCTTTGCCCACGTTGCCCGGGGCATTGATCACACCCTGGGGCGACTTCACAACGGTATCCAGAACGCCCTTGGCAACGCCTGTGGCCAGGGCGGCCGCGTCCACGGACACGTTCGGGGAAGAGAGGCTGCCCGTCAGGTGGACAGGGATGGTCGCCAGTTTGGCGAAACTGGCCTGTACCTTGTAGTCCAGGGTTTCGGCCGCGAGGTTTATCCAGCCCTGGCCGGTCACTTTGTGGGGAGGCACCACGGCCAGCAGGTCGTTGCCCGAGGCCACCCCGTTCGAGATGAGGAAGCTGCCGGTGATGGATTCGTAGTTGGTCCTGGCCTGGCCTTGGCCCTGGGCCATGAGTTTTTCCTTGGAGGAGAAAACGTCCGGGGAGAGGTCGAAGCCCAGGATGGCGCCGTTTCTCAAGGCGAAGGATGTCTTGCCGTTCAGCGAGGAAAGCACTTCCTTGGCCTCCTGCCCCGTTGCCGTTACCGAGGCGTTCACGGAAGCACGCCCCGAGAGCTTGGCCTTGCCCTGCATGTCGGTGAGCAAGGGCTCCAGTTGAATTCCGTCGGCGTTTACCGAGGCCGAGAGAGGAGCGTTGGCGCCGCCACGCAGGGAATGGCGCAGGCTGGCTTTCAGTGACCCCTGGTACAACGACAGCTGAAGGGGGCTGACCTCCAGCGTGTTGTCTTTGATGGCTAACTTTGCGCTGACGTTCTGCATGTGGAGTTTGGCCGCCTTGAGCTTGCCGATTTCCACGGTGCCGGTCACGTCCGCCGCCACATCCACGGGTTTGGCCGCATCCTTCTTGGCCGGGGCCTGCTTCTCGCCGCCTCCCGCGGGGATGTAGCGGTCCGCATCCAGGCTGTCCGCCTTGAAAACAAAATTGATCTTTGGTTTCTGGTGCTTATCCATATTCATGGCCAGCGACATGGAGGTGTTGTCCAGCTTGAAGGTTTCCGTGCGCAGGGAGAACGTGTCCCCTCTGCCTTCGAAGGTGTAAGCCAGCTGGAGCTTGGTCAGGGCCGAAGCGTCTGAGGACGCGGGCAAGGGCTGCCCGAGTCTGGCCAGTATCTGGCGGGGGTTGCATTCGGCCAGGGCGAACTTGCCCTTTACTGATGCGGTTCCCGTGATGTCCGTGGCGTGGAGTTCCGAGGTGATGTCCAGCCCCAGGGCCTTGATCGAGAAATCGGTGATGTCGGTGGTGCCCTTCGCCATGTCCGTATTGATCTTGAACTGGGCTTTGGCCGTGCCGGAATCCTGAATGGCCACGCCGAATTTCTCCAGCACCTGCTTGGGGTTGAATTCGTTTGTGGCCAGGGTGGCGTTGACCTGGGCCGCCTGGTGAACGTTCACGGCATGGACTTCGCCTGAGAGCGCGAACCCCATGACGTCGAGCATGAGCCCGGTGATGTCCGCAACGCCTTGTTTCAGATCTGTCTTGATGGTCATGCCCAGGCTGAACCCGGCCCCGGCCTCGGGCAGGATGCCGCCTTTGCCGGTGGCGGAAAGCTTGAGCCCTTCTCCTGAGAATACTTGGTTGTTCACGTCCACCTTGATGGTGCCCGTGTAACTGGCCTCAACGGACTTAACCGGGAGGGTCTTGCCGCTGGCGGTGGTCTTGAGGCTGGCGTTCTCGAAGGCGAAGCGCAGGGCTTCGGGTATGGCCATGGCCTGCCCGGAGAGCTCCACGCGCCCTGATGCCTCGGGTTCGGCCAGGGAGTAGTTGAAGCCCAGGGTCACCGGGAAGGCCTTGCCCCGGACCACCCGGCCGGTGTTCAGGTTGAATTCGGTTACCCGCGCCTTGTTTTTCGTCATGCGGTCGTCGAACGTGAAGCGGGAATTGGTTATACTGACGTCTTCGATCTGGTAGTCGATGGCGAAGCGTTCGTTCTTGTCGGTGACGATCACCACTTTTTCGCCCTCGAACGTCACCTCTTTCACCGGTGATTTGGGAAGGTTCAGGTTGCCTTTCTCATCCCGGACGATGCCTAGTTCCAGGCCGTCAAGACTCACTTTTCCGGCCTCGACCTTGCCGGAGAGGAGAGGGATCACCTTGACGGACACGCTGGCCTTGCCGAGCTTGGCCAGAACGTCCCCTCCGACGTCAGCGGGAGAGTTCACGGCCACTTGGCTGAGTTCCACTCCAAGCGAGGGAAAATAGGTGACCTTGATGGGGCCGAAAAAAGCCACGTCAAGACCCGTAGTGTCTTTCAGCGTCTTGGCTATTTGGTTCTTGAAGGCGTTGGGGTCCAGGCTTAAGCCAAGGACAACCAGGGCAGCCATGAGAACGCACACTCCTGCTGCGGAGAAAATCGCGATTTTTATAGGGGTTCTCATCCATTCGCTCCTTGGAAAGGTTCACGTTGTTCTATAGACCTCATACGTGCCCATGACAAACGAAAAGACATTCGCAGTGCCGCTAGAGGCCCAGGGAGAGCGCCTGGACCGTTTTCTGGCCCAGGCCGGCGCCATGAGCCTGCGCGCCGCCCGCCGCCTGGTGCGAAGGGGCGCCGCCATGGTGGACGGGTCCGCCAGGACGGAGGGCTACAAACTGCGGAGCGGCCAGATCGTGGCCATGGCCCATGGCGACCCTGAGCTCCTGTGCGCCGCGCCGCGCCTTATCCGCAAGAGCGAGTCTTTCGCGGCCTTTTTCAAACCTTCCGGCCTTCATTCGGTGAGCGTGTGCGGTTCGTTCGAACCGAGCCTGGAGGGATGTTTGCCGGAGCTCATGCCCGGAGAGCAGGTGACGCTGGTCAACCGCCTGGACCGGGACACTTCCGGGATCGTGCTCGGGGCCTTGACCCCCCAGGCGGCCGAGAACTTTCGGTTGTTGGAGAACGCCGGGCGCGTTGACAAACGCTATCTCTCACTTGTCCACGGTGCGCTGGACGCACCCTTGCGGCTGAAATGGGCATTGGACACGGCGGATCGAGCCCGGGTAAAGGTGCTTGACGCCGACAGCCAGGACAGCCTTCGCTGGACAGGCATCCGGCCGATAACGGCCGTTGGCGGGTTGACCCTGGTGGAGGCTTGTATCGCAAAGGGGGCCAGGCATCAGATACGGGCCCACCTCGCCCGGGCTGGGTATGCCATAGCGGGTGACGTTTTGTATGACGGCCCTGCGGCGCCAGGCCTGCGGTTGCACCATTGGTGCGTGAATTTCCCAGGATTTAGTGCTCAGGCGCTTCCCGACTGGGAGGAAGTTAAAGAGTTGATCGAGATATTTTCAAAGGAGAACGCATGCGGATCATCATAAGTATTCTGTTCGCGGCCTTTTTCTTGTGCGGCTGTTCGGTGGTCTCCGGCCCCAAGAAGGAGCCGTCCAACAAGCAGTTGCAGGTGCTCGAGTTCTTGGATGCCGGCCGGCCAAAGGCCGCCCTGGTCACTGCCGACCAGTTGGTGCAGCAGTCGCCCGATGATTACCAGAGCTACCTGACGCGAAACGCGGTGTACCTGGTTCTTCGCGACTATGCCCAGGCCCAGGCCGACAACGAGAAGGCCCTGGAGGTGTTCCAGGCGAATCCCGCGCGCTACCCGGAAAAGGAACGCAATTACAGGCTGGCCAAGATCCACGAGAGCTTCGCCCTGACCGCGCTTATCGCATCGCGCCGGGCCGGGGACTCGCAGGAGCGCAAACGCCTGGAAGGCCTTTTCAATGAGCACGCCGAAAAGGTGAAGGCATTGGACGAGGAGACCTGGAAGAACATGCGCGGCCTGGCGGGCGAGCAGGTGGGAGAATAGCCGCCGGTTGACACCAAATCGACGTTTCCCGCCTCTTTCCATTTGCGGGGAGATGGGCTACAAACCAATGTACTAGGAATTCCACGCAGATCGGATACAAACCGGCATGGACCAGCAGAACGTAAAACATCGACCCTTCACGCAGTCCGGGGAGACCGTGGCCAGGCAGGTGGTCCTGCCCATGGGCAAGTCTTTCGAGATAAGCGTGAAGAGCCTCAAGGTGCGCTTTTTCCGCTCGCTTATCACGGTCATGAGCCTGGTGCTGGCTGTGGCTTTCCTGGCCTTCACGCTCCTTGGGCATGACGTGGCCATGGGCCTCCTGGCCTCGGGCGATCCCGCCCTCCAGACGGAACTCATCAAGGCCGGGTTCGACCTGGCCCCCGGACGTTATCCGGGCAGCTTCGAGGTGGCGGCCAGCGCCAAGGACCGGTGGATAGTGATTCTGTCCCTTCTGGTGTGCGCAGTGGGCATCGTGAATGCGCAGCTCATGGCCGTAACGGAACGTTTCCGTGAAATCGGCACCATGAAGTGCCTGGGCGCCCTGGACAGCTTCGTGCTGCGGCTATTTCTGCTTGAAGCTGGAATGCAGGGCCTGGCCGGAGCGTTCGCCGGGGCGTTTCTCGGCGGGCTGGTGGGAATTCTCATGGGCGTCTTCAGGTTCGGCATGCCCGCACTCTATCACCTGCAAGCTGCGGAAGTAGCGTCCAGCATGGGCTGGGCCGTTTTGGTGGGTTTTACTCTGAGCCTGGTCGGAGTGTCCTATCCTGCTTTGGTGGCCTCCCGGATGCCTCCGGTGGTGGCCATGCGCGCAGAGGAATAAAGCATGGCTTCGAAGCACAATATCGTCCGAGTCGCCGGGGTCACCAAGTCCTTCGAACTGGGCAAGCTCACTGTCCAGGCCCTGAAGGGCGTTGACCTCTCCATCCATTCCGGGGAGTACCTGTCCATCATGGGGCCTTCCGGCTCCGGAAAATCGACGCTTTTCAACATGATCGGCGGCCTGGACAAGCCTACCACCGGCAAGGTCTTCATCGACGAGGTGGATATTGCCCAGCTCGACGCCTATGAGCTGGCCTGGCTTCGAAACAGAAAGATCGGCTATATTTTCCAGACCTTCAATCTCATTCAGGTGATGAGCGCCCTGGAGAACGTCACCCTGCCCATGACCTTCGCGGGCGTGCCCGAGGACGAGGCCATCGAAAGGGGCTTGAGCCTTCTCGGGCTGGTGGGCCTGCGCGAACGCCACGCCCACAGGCCCATGGAACTCTCCGGCGGCCAGCAGCAGCGAGTGGCCATAGCGCGCTCCCTGGCCAACAATCCGGCCATCGTCCTGGCGGACGAACCCACTGGCAACCTGGACCTCACCACAGGCGAGGAGATCATCACCCTGCTCAAGAACTTGAGCCAGGAGCGCAACGTCACCATCATCTCCGCCACCCACGACTACAAGATGCTGAACGTCTCCGACCGGGTGGTCTGGATTCGAGACGGGCGCATCGACAAGATCGAGGAGCGCGACCAGCTGAAGATCACTCTGGGCGGCATCGGGGCCAAGGAATACTAGATGAAGCGACTTGTCGCGTCTGTGTTCTTCCTGGCCTTGCTGGGAGTGTGCGCGTCAACCGGCCTGGCCAAGAAGGGCAAGGCCAGCCAGCCCGCGCCCGATCCGGCCAAAGTGGAGGCTTTCGGCAAGGACCCCATAGCCTCCCTTGCGTCCCTGGGAGACCGCTCCACGGGCTCCGCCGGGGCCGCCGAGGCAGCCGGGATCATTCAGGCCTGGTTCGAGAGCCTGGAACTTGGCACTGTGGGCCGCCAGTCGTTCCAGCTTCCGGTCAAGAAGTACGGCCAATGCGTGCTTGTGGCGGGGTCGAAAACAATCCCCATACGCCCGGCGGATGTGAACGTTCTCACCCCCGCTGCCGCCAATGACCTGGAAGGGACGCTCATCGACGCCGGGCCGGGTGAAGTTTCCGATTTTAATGGAAAAGACGTTGCCGGGGCCATCGTGCTCATGGACCTGGACTCCGGAAAGAACTGGATGAACGCCGCCCTGCTGGGGGCCCGGGCGGTGGTCTACGTAGACCGCAACAATAACGGCGGGGAGCCAGCCTCCAGGGCCGTTTTCCAGGAAAAGATCGAGCTTACCCCGGTGTTGTTCCCCAGGTTCTACGTGGATAAAAAGGTCGTGGACAACGACCTGGCCGGTCAACTGTCCCGTCCCGCGATTTTGCGCTCCGAGGCGGCCTGGGAACCCCATCTGGCCGACAACGTCTATCTGTACATTGAAGGCTCGGACCCCGCCCTGTCCAAGCAGATCCTGCTCATTGAGGCCTTTTACGACAGCCTGGCCTACATCCCCGGCCTGTCACCCGGAGCGGATGAAGCCTCATCCATGGCCGCGCTCGTGGAAACGGCCAAGAAATTCAAGGCGGAGCGTCCCAAGCGTTCCGTACTGCTGACCGCCACGGCCGGACATGCCCAGACCTTGGCCGGGTGGCGCGACTTTCTGTCCGCCTTCCGGGTCAAGGGAAAGGACCTGCGCACGGTCCGCAAGGACCTGGCGGATAAGCTCAAAGGGGCGTCCGGCGTACTGGAGGTTCTGAAGAAGCCCGACGCGGATCTTTCCGATCCCGTGCTTGCCCCCGCGCTGGAGGTGGCTCTCAAGGACGAGGTGGACGTGGTGTCCACGAAGCTCATGCAGCTTCGCCTGGAAGGGGGCAAGGTCCCGCAGGACGATCTGGCCGCGCTCACCGCACGCCGGGCCGTGTTGCGCTCCTTGAGCTGGCGGACCAGCTTCTCCGGTCTCACCGAACAGGAAAGCAGCCTGTTGCGCACGCTTTTTCCCGCTATCCGGGCGCGCTATCTGGACATTGAGGCCGACGCCAAACGACAGCTCGCCGCGGCCGACACCACCCGGGACCTGCGCCAGCTCACGGGCGATGCGGAGGTCATGGCCGCGCTGTCCCTGCATCTCTCCAGCCATGGAGACGGAGTGGGGGCCTTCAATGACGGGTGGCTCTATTCCCTCAAGCCTGAAATCAACCGTGTGCAGCCCTATTCAGGGCTTTCCGGCTTTTTGACAGAAGCGGCCCAAGGTCTTGGCTATCCCAAGGACGGCGTGCGTTTCGTCAATGGCTTGCGCGCCGACCGGACCCGCCCCTGGCGCAGCTATTTCGTGGACCACCCCCAGCTTGGGGGCGAGGTCTCGGCCATTTCTGGCTTTTTGGGTGTGACCCTGGCCACGGTCAACGACGGCAGGTTTCTGTGGGGCACCCCCGGGGACGTCCCGGCGCGCGTGGACCGGGAGGGACTTACCCGTCAGATAGGCCTGGTCACCGGGCTTGCCTCGTCTCTTGCGAACGGTGGCCTGCAAATGCCGGAAAATCTGCCCAGAAACGGGTTCGCCACGCTGGGTGGGAGGGCCAAGTTCATCCGCCAGGGGGAACTCTTCCCGGACAGGGCCGCGGCAGGCACCGTGGCGCTTGTTTTCCAGGGTGACAGCCGGTTCTTGACCATGGCGGGCTCGGACGGTTCCTTCAAGGTGTCCGGCTTGGCTGACAGCCGCCACGTTTTGGACAAGGCCGTTGTGGAGGGCTACCGCTTCTCGCCGCAGACAGGCGAAGCGGTATGGGCGGTGGACAAGAAGCAGACCGGCAAGGACGCGTACCGCGTCCGCCTGCGCCGTCTGGTGTCCGAAATCGACCTGGTCATGTTCTCCTGCAAGCAGAGCACGATATTCTCCACCTTCGACCCGCGAACCTTCAGGTATTTCACCAAGGTGGAGCTGTTGGACGGCAGGCGCGAGGCCGAACCCATGCGCTACTGGTTCTCGCGGCTGGACACCTTGAGCTCCACGCTGTTCAGCGTGTTCCTGGAACCCTCGGCCACCTACAAGCTCATCCTCTCCGACACCGTGCTGGCCAAGAAGATGATCCTGCTCGATTCGAGCCCGGAACGCCCGGACGGCACAGGATATCCCGTAGACAAATGGCCGCTCCTGCCCTGGACCGAACTGCACGCGGCCGAGGACATGTGGGACCTTCTGACTCCGCGCATAAAAAATCTTGAGGACCACGGAATATTCAACGAACGCATCAGGGAAATGCAGGACACCGGCCGGGGCATGCTGGCCAAGGCGGTCGAGCTGAGGGCCCAGAAGCGCTACGACGAGGCCCTGTCCCAGGCCCGTGGCTCCTGGGCCTTCGCGGCCCGGGTGTACAACGACGTGGAGAAGACCCAGAAGGACGTGCTGATTGGCGTTCTCTTCTACATCGCCCTGTTCATCCCCTTCGCCTACTGCATGGAGCGCCTGATCTTCGCCTTCACGGACATCCACAAACGCATCCTGGGCTTCTTGGGCATCCTGACCACGGTCATCGCCATCATCTACAACGTGCATCCGGCCTTCAAGCTCACCTACAGCCCCATGGTGGTGATACTAGCCTTCTTCATCATCGGCCTGGCCATGGTGGTCGCTTTCATCATCATCATGCGCTTCGAGCAGGAGATGGAGGAACTGCAGCGACGAGCCAAGCACGTGAAAGCCTCGGAAATAGGCAAGCTCAAGGCGTTCGCCGCGTCCTTCTCCATCGGCGTCACCAACTTGAGGCGGCGGAAAATCCGCACATCGCTTACCTGCGCCACCCTGGTGATTCTCACCTTCACCATCATGAGCTTCACCTCGGTGCGCAGCGCCAGGGTGGACCACGCCGTGCGCTTTTCGCCCACAAGCACCTACCAGGGTGTTATGCTCAAGAATCTCGGCTGGAAGACCATCCCCATCGAAGCCGAGAACGTGCTCTCGGACCATGCCGGGCAGGGCAAGGCCTCGCCCCGGGCCGTGATCGAAGCCAAGGATCGCGTGAATCCCTTCGTCACTCAGGTGAAGGGGCCTTCCAAGCACGAAACGGTACAGGGCGTGCTCGGGCTCTCTTACGCGGAAGCGGCCGTCACCCGCATGGACCGCATCCTCACTGCCGGACACTGGTTCAAGGACGGCGAGCGTTCCGCAGTGCTGCTGCCCGAGGCCCTGGCCCAGCGTATCGGAGCAACCGCAGGCTCCAAGGTGATGCTCTGGGGCGAACCGTACGAGGTTGCCGGGATTTTTTCTGGCAAGGCCTTGGATCAGCTCACCGACCTGGACGGAGAGCCGCTCACCCCGGTGATATTCCCAAGCGAGGCGGCGGTTGAAGTCACCGAGACCGACAAGGACGCGGTCGAATCCGGCGAGGACGTGGTCTCCTACCAGGGACGCTACCAGCATGTTCCCGGCGACCAGGTGATCATTCTGCCCTACGAGTCGGTCATGAGCCTGGGCGGGCAATTGAAAAGCCTGGCCGTGACCGCGGACGGCGCCCAGGACCTGGCCGACAAGCTGGCGGACCGATTCGGCCTTACCATCTATGCCGGGCTGCCGGGCGGCACCTTCGTGCTCCAGTCCTCAGACACCATCAACTACGCCGGCGTGCCCAATATCGTGGTCCCTTTGGCCATCGCCATGCTCATCGTGCTCTCCACCATGATAGGCGCCGTGTACGAGCGCAAACGGGAGATCGCCGTGTACACCGCCGTGGGCCTGGCCCCCACCCACGTGTCCTTTTTGTTCATAGCCGAGGCACTGGCTTTTGCCGTTATTTCGGCGGTCATGGGCTACCTGTTGGCCCAGACCACGGCCGGGCTTCTTTCCGGAACGGCGGTGTGGAAGGGCATGACCGCCAACTACAGCTCCCTGGCCGGGGTGGCGGCCATGGGCCTCGTCATCATGGTGGTGCTGGTGTCCGTTATTTATCCCTCCCGGGTGGCGGCCAACATAGCCATACCGGATGTGAACCGCTCCTGGACGCTGCCAGAGCCGCAAGGCAATACCATCAAGGCCACCTTGCCGTTTTTGATGCACATCCGCGAACAGGACTGCGCGGGCGGGTTCCTGCTTGAGTACTACAAAGCGCACTACGATGTGTCTC
This sequence comes from Desulfovibrio sp., assembly GCA_016208105.1. Taxonomy (NCBI): domain Bacteria; kingdom Pseudomonadati; phylum Thermodesulfobacteriota; class Desulfovibrionia; order Desulfovibrionales; family Desulfovibrionaceae; genus Desulfovibrio; species Desulfovibrio sp. The sequence continues at coordinate 181,495 of JACQYS010000029.1, read as the reverse complement.
ACGGGTTGTTTTCCACGGCCGAAATCCGCCAGGATTTCGTCTGCCCCTGGAAGGACCCAGGGGCGGGGCCGCACCCCGGCGAGCTTCACGGGGAGTTCTGCGCCCTGGATTCCTGCCTGCGCATCATGGCCAAGGTGTGGCTGGCGCCGTTTGATTTCGGCATCAACCAGCAGGTGACCATCACCTTCTCCCCGGCCATGTGGCACCCGGGATACCTGGAGATTGAAGTGGAGCTCACGCGCGAGGCGGGCGAGGCGCGCATGTGGAAGCGCTTGAACAAAGGGTTCCTGGATGATCTGCGCAAGCAGATGCTGGTGTGGCGCTCGCTGGACGAGGAGCGGCGCACCTCCTATGAAGCCAGCGTGGACACGAGCATGAAAAACCCCGAAGCTCCGGGCAGGGTGGCCTGATGGCTGGTGTACACACCCTTTCCGGTCGTAGCCCAACCCAGCCCATCTTTCATGGGATGGGTGAGGTTTTAGGCTGCCTGCGGGCGGGTATACGAGAAGGCGCGAGATAAGCATGCAACAAAGCCCCATCCGGCCCCGCGCCATCATCCTGGGAGTGCTCTCCGGCACAGTGCTGTGTCTGGCCACGCCCTACAACAACATGTATCTGGCGGCCACGCCCCTGGGCGGCGGGCATTTCCCCCTTGCCCCGTTCATCCTGCTGGTGTGCCTCACCATGCTGGTGGCGACCGTGGCTCGCATTTTCAGGGCAAAGCCGCTTTTAAACGGCGCCGAACTGCTGGTCACCTGGATGCTGGCCGTGGTGGTGTCCGGGATCGCCTATACCGGGCTCATGCGCACGTTTTTATTGAACGTGACCGCTGTGGACCATTTCGCTTCCGCCGGAAACCGCTGGTCCGAGACCCTGGCCCCCCTCTTGCCGCAAACCTGGACCGTCTCCGACCCCAAGGCCGTGGAACTCTTCTACAACGGCCTGCCGGACGGGCGCAGGCTCTCCTGGCTGGAACTTCTGGGGCGCATTCCCTGGGGCGCCTGGGCCGGGCCCATGGCCGCCTGGGGCGTGTTCGTCCTGCTGTGCTACCTGGTGATGGTCTGCCTGGTGAACCTCTTCAGCAAGCAGTGGATCTCCAACGAACGCATGAACTTCCCCCTGCTGCGCCTTCCCTACATGATGGAAGAGTCCTTCCAGGAGGGCAAGGTCGGCTCGTTCTTCACGGACCGGTTTCTCCTGGTCGGGCTCCTGATTCCCGTGATGCTGCATACGTTGAACGGGCTCTCCGTCTATATGCCCACCATCCCCCAGGTTCCCACCGTGCTTCTGGCCGGGCCGTATTTCGCCAAGACCGGTCTGTTCTCGGGATTCACGAAACTAAAGATCTACTTCATTCCGGCCTTCATAGGCTTCGCGTTTCTGACTTCGCGCCAGATATCGCTCTCCTTCTGGGTTTTCTTCCTGCTGGGCGGCCTTCTGACGGGCGCTTTGTCCATGGTGGGCTACCAGGTGCCGCAATCGGCCCTGGGCGTCACCTTCGGCCCCACCCTGACCATGGTGGAAGAGACACAGATGATCGGCGCTTATGGCGTGTTTTTCCTCTTCTTCGTCTGGCTGGCCAGGGATCATCTCAAGGAAGTCGTCGTCACCGCCTTCAGTTCCAAACCGGCCCCGGCCCGCGAATCAGAATGGTTCTCGGTGCGCTGGGCTTTTTGGGGCTTTATTCTGGGCGGGGCAGGGCTTACGGCCTGGTGCGTGCATTTCGGCATGCCGCTTCTGGTTGCGGTGCTGCTCCTGGCTGTGTTCTTCGTGGTCATGCTGGTGGCTACCCGGGTGATCGGGCAGGGCGGCATCGCCTATTTCACCCTGACAGCCGCTCCAACGGACGGCTTGCTGGCTCTTTTCGGATCAGGATTCTTCACCGGTGCCGGGCTTTTGATGGGCGCAGTGATGCAGAAGGTGATGTTTCTGGACCTGCGCGAATCGCTCATGCCATCCCTCTTGCACGCGGCCAAGGTCGGGGAGCCGGTGTCGCGCAAGCGGCTCTATCTGGCGGGCATCTGCCTGGCCCTGGGGTTTGGCGTGGTGGCCTCGTTCGTGGCCATGCTGGCTTTGTGCCACAAGGTGGGCGTACGCGACCTTCAGGCCGAATGGGAGATATCCTCGGTGCTTCGGGTGTACGAGGAGTCGCAGAAGCTCATCGACGCCCCCGCCGGCCATAACGCCTGGATCATCACCTTCGCTTCCGTTGGCGCGGTGGTCATGCTGGCCCTGGTGCTGTGCTTCCAGCGCTTCTACTGGTGGCCGCTCCACCCGGTGGGCTACCTGACCATGTACAGCTCGGCCATGCGCATCCTGTGGTTCAGCTTCTTTCTGGGCTGGCTGTGCAACCAGGTCACTCTGCGCTACGGAGGCATCGAGCTTTTCCGGCAGGTCCGTATGTTTTTCATCGGCCTTATTCTTGGCGATTTTCTCATGGGCGGGGTGTTCGCCGGGGTTGGCCTGTTCATGGGCCAGAGCTACCAGGTGCTGCCGTCATGATAACGAATACAGTTCCCCCGGTAGGTTCTCGCCATGTATGACGACAAAGAACTGAAAGAATACCGGGATCTTCTGGAAACGCCCTCCCATTTCGAGGAGGGGTTTGACTGGAAGACCATTGCCGGGGCCATCTTCATCGGGTTCCTCATGATGCCCGGGTCCATGTACCTGAACCTGGTGATCGGGGCGGGCATCGGCCCGGCCGCCCGCTGGGTGACCATCATCCTCTTCGCCGAGATCGCCAAGCGCGCCTACTCCGACCTCAAGCAGCAGGAGGTGTTCCTGCTCTATTACATGGCTGGCGCAGCCATGCATTCGCCTTTCCAGGGGCTTTTGTGGAACCAGTATCTGGTGCAGTCCGACGCGGCCAAGATGCTGGGCCTCACCGAGTTCATCCCGACCTGGGTGGCCCCGGCCATGGGATCGGAATCACTGATAGAACGAACGTTCATGCACCGGGACTGGCTGGTCCCCATCCTGTTGCTCATCGGTTCGCAGATCGTGCAGCGGGTGGACCATTTCGGCCTGGGGTATGCGCTTTATCGCATCACCTCGGACGTGGAGAAACTGCCGTTCCCCATGGCCCCGGTGGGAGCGCTCGGAACCATGGCCCTGGCCGAATCCGCCGAGGAACGAAAAACCGGCTGGAAGTGGCGGGTCTTCTCCATCGGCGGGGTGATAGGCATTCTTTTCGGCTGTCTGTATGTGCTCTTCCCGGTGCTCTCCGGGCTTATATTCACGGAACCGGTGCGCCTGATACCCATCCCCTGGATCGACCTGACCCGCCACACAGAGGACGCCATGCCAGCCGTGGCTACCGGCCTGCAACTGGACCTGGGCCTTGTGTTCACGGGCATGGTGTTGCCCTTCTGGGCGGTTATCGGCGGGCTCATCGGGCAGATAATCACCTTCGTGGCCAACCCGATCCTCTACGAGCACGGCATCCTGCACCGCTGGCACAAGGGCATGGGGACCGTGGACACGGTATTCGCCAACAACTTCGACTTCTACTTGAGCTTCGGCCTGGGGCTGGGGCTGGCCATCGGCGTCATAGGCGTGTGGCAGGTGGCCAAGAGCCTGCGCAAGGGCCCTGGCAACGTGAACTACCGGGAGGTGTTCAAGAGCCATCCCACCCGGGGCGACATCAACTTCTGGGTGTCCATCGCCATCTACGTCTTCTCCTCGCTGGCCTACATCCTGCTCTGCCGCTGGCTGGTGCCTGATTTCCCGTGGATATTCTTCGTTCTCTACGGGTTCATCTACACCCCGGTGATCTCCTACATCACGGCGCGCATGGAGGGCATAGCCGGGCAGTTCGTGAGCCTGCCCCTGGTGCGGGAGGCGAGCTTCATAGCCGGAGCCAAGTTCTTCGGCTACCACGGCATCGAGATATGGTACGCTCCCATACCGATCCACAACTACGGCAAGGCCACCGTGGATTTTCGGGAGATCGAGCTGACCGGCACCAGCCTGCGCGGCGTCATCAAGGCGGAAATAGTGGTGTTCCCCGTGGTGATGATCGCCAGCCTCTTGTTCTCGCAGTTCATCTGGCAACTGGCTCCGCTGCCTTCGGCCGCCTATCCCTACGCCCAGCAGCTGTGGCATCTCCAGGCCCTGAACACACTCCTCATGCAGACCTCCACCCTGGAGGGCAATTCGCTCTTTTTCCAGGCCTTGAACGGCGATTACCTTACTGCCGGTCTCGGCCTTGGCCTTGTTACCTACGCGGGCCTGAACGCCTTCGGCCTGCCGGTGCTCCTGGTGTACGGCGTGGTGCGCGGCCTGGGCCAGCACATTCCCCACGGGCTCGTTCTGGAAGTGATCGGAGCGTTTCTGGGCCGGTATTACTTCCACAAGAAATACGGGGCCATGTGGCGCCAGTACGCTCCTGTGCTCCTGGCCGGATTCTCCTGCGGCATGGGGCTTACGGGCATGTTCGCCATGGGCTGCACGCTTATTCTCAAGAGTTTGGGCAAGCTGTCCTATTGACGCCTTGACCCTGGCTCGCGCATCGACTAAAAAGTCCTGTTGCTTTTTTGTGAACTGGCTGAAAAAACTTGCCACTTGACGAAAGCACAACCCTGATTATTCATAAAATCGTGCCGGTTGGCCTTTAAGCCCGCCGGCGTTTTCAAGAGGACACCATGGCGCGCATAACCGTAGAAGACTGCCTCGAACGCATCAACAACCGTTTCATGATCGTGCAGATGGCCATCAAGAGGGTCCACCAGTTCCGCGAGGGCTACGAGCCCCTGGTCGAATGCAGGAACAAGGAAATCGTCACCTCCCTTCGCGAAGTGGCCGGGGGCAAGGTTCTGCCCGCCGAGTCCATTGAGGAAGCCGGCGTCTACGCTCACGAAAAACAGTAGCAGTTCATGACCAAAGCCGATTATTACGAGATCCTGGGCGTGCCCCGGGATGCGGACGAGGACGAAATAAAAAAGGCCTACCGCCAGGCGGCCTTCAAATTCCATCCGGACCGCAACCCCGGCGACGCCGAGGCGGAGAGCAGGTTCAAGGAAGCGGCGGAAGCCTACGAGGTTCTGCGCGACCCCCAGAAACGCGCCCGTTACGATCGTTTCGGGCACCAGGGCCTGGGTGACACCGGCTTCGGCGGTTTCTCCAACGCCGAGGACATCTTCAGCACCTTCTCCGACATATTCGGCGAATTCTTCGGTTTCGGCGCTGCCCGGGGGCGCGGCCCCAGGCCCCAGGCCGGAAACGATCTGCGCTACGACCTCCGCGTCTCCTTCAGGGACGTGGCCATGGGGTCCGAGGCCGCACTCAAGATTCCCAAGCACGTCTCCTGCTCGGAATGCGACGGCACCGGCGCCGCGCCGGGTTCTCGCCCGGAAACCTGCCGCCAGTGCGGCGGCGTGGGGCAGGTGCACCAGAACCAGGGCTTCTTCCGCATCGCCGTGGCCTGCCCGGTCTGCCGTGGCGAAGGCACCGTGATCGTCAACCCGTGCCCGCGCTGCAAGGGCAGGGGCCAGACTCCCGAAGTTCGCGAACTCAAGGTGCGCATCCCGGCCGGTGTGGACGACGGCTCACGCCTGCGTCTGCGCGGCGAGGGCGAGCCCGGCCTGCACGGCGGCCCTCCGGGCGACCTCTACGTCATCATCCACGTGGAGGAGGACAAGACCTTCCGCCGCCAGGGGCAGGACCTCATCGTCACCCTGGACATCGGCATGGTCCAGGCCGCCCTGGGCGACAAGGTGAAAGTGCCCACCCTGGAGGGCGAAGAGACCATCGACATCCCCAAGGGCACCCAGTCCGGGGAGGTCTTCTCGCTTCGGGGCAAGGGCTTGCCGCATCCCGGCCGGTCCCACCGTGGCGACCTTCTTGTGGAGGTCATCGTCAAGACGCCCAAGAGCCTCTCCAAGAAGCAGGAAGAGCTGCTGCGCGAATTCGCCAAGCTTGACGAGGAAAAACCCCTCAAGAAGGTGAAGAACTTCTTCAAGAAGGCCAAGGATGCGGCCATGGGGTCCTGATGAGCCAGGACCCCTCGTTCACCCATCTTGACGACAAGGGCCAGGCCCGCATGGTGGACGTGGGGGCCAAGGCCGTCACCGCCCGCGTGGCCGTTGCCGAAGCCATAGTCAGCCTTTCGCCCGAAACCTACCGTCTTCTGAACGACCAAGCCCTGCCCAAGGGCGACGCCCTGGCCACCGCGCGCATCGCCGGTATCATGGCCGCCAAGAAGACCTCTGACCTCATCCCCCTGTGCCATCCCCTAGGCCTTGATTCGGTGGACGTTCGCTTCGAAATGGACGACGCCACGCACAGCGTGCGCATCGAGGCTGAAGCCAGGCTTCACGCCAAGACCGGCGTGGAGATGGAAGCCATGACCGCCGCCAGCGTGGCCGCGCTCACCCTCTACGACATGTGCAAGGCCGTGCAGAAGGACATCGTCATCGAGCGGGTCCGGCTTCTCTACAAGTCGGGCGGCAAAAGCGGCGAATTTAAAGCGTAGAAGATGCCTCCGGCGGCCAGAGAGGGCGCTGCCCTCCCTGGACCCTCCCGCCAGGGGGATGATCCCCCTGGACCCTCAATATTCTTCGCGGGCCTTATGACCGGCTACCGGTCATAAGGCCCGCGAAGTTATATGGGATTCCAAAGGGATGAAGTCCCTTTGGCCGCCGGAGGCATCTTCTCTACTGGCCTCAGTCTTTGTCTTCCGGCATGGCGAGCCACACCTCCCGCAGGGTCTGGGTCGAACCCTCCAGGCAGGAGGCGTTCAGCCGCTCCTTGACCGCCGCCAGGGCCGGGTAGCGCTCGGCGATGCCTTCGTTTTGGTCCTCGCCCCGCAGTCCTTCCCAGGCCACTATGAGCTCACCCACCGTTATCTTGTCAGGTGCGGCTGCCAGCACATAATGCTCGGAGTCGCTCTCTTCGTTCACCTTTACGGCAAAGCCCAGCCGGACCAGTTTCTTCAGTTCCTCCACCACCAGCCGGACCGGGACGCCAAGGGGCAGGGCAGCGGCTGCGTCCGAGAGCGGCGGCTCCTTGTTCTCGGCCCGCTCAGTGAGCATGAGCGCCAGGATCAGGGCCAGGTCGCGCCGGTCCGCGAAGGAATAGCTTTTGGCCGAATTCTCGTGATGGATCCGTTGGAAGTTCTGGCTGGCGTTGGCGATCTCGGCTCCGGCCAGCACGATGAGCCAGCTGATGTAGAGCCACACCAGGAGCAGCGGTATCTGGGCGAAGCTTCCGTAGATGGCGTTGTAGCCGGTCACGCCGATCTGGTATTTTATGTACAGGGCCTGGGTGCTCTGCCAGGCGAATCCGGCGCAGGCCGCACCGGCCAGGGCCGGGAAGGAGGAGACCCGAACGTTTGGCAGGAACTTGTAGAGAATAAAAAGCGATATGATGACCATCACCATGGGCACGGCCTTGACCCCCAAGGTGAATGCCTGGTTTACCAAGGATATCTCGCGCAGCCACTGAACCACCGAGGCGTTTTCCAGGGTGGCGGTGACGCTGAACGCCGCCAGGATGAACACGGGGCAGACCAGGATCACGGTTATGTAGTTGCTGAACCTGCTCCAGATGCCTCGCTTTTCTTTGGCGTGCCAGATGATGTTGAAGGCCTCCTCCATGGTGGAGAGAAGGCTCACCGAGGTTATGAACAGGGTGGCCACGCCGATGAAGCCCAGGGCCTTCACATTGGTGTTCTGGATGTAGCCCAGAACCGCGTCCACCACGTCGGCCTTTTCGGCAAACAGGCGCATGAGCACTTCCCGCAGGAATGCGGCCTCGTAGATGCCGAACCCCTTGGCCACGGAAAAGGCCACGGCCAGGAAAGGAACCAGGGAGAGAACGGTTGTGTAGCCCAGCGACGAGGCCAGCGACAGGCTTCGATTTCTAAGAAAGGAAGCCGCCACGAAGTGAAGCCAGGGGAAGATGATGGTGGGGTTCTGCATGGCGTGCACCGGAAAGTTTTTTTAATGCGTACCAGGGGTTGCCTCGGATGACGATGTTTTTTTCACCCACGTGCGCAGGTGGGCTTTCTTGACAGCGACCTCTGGTGGCGGATAGCCAGACGCCTATCACGTCATGGTTTCATGCATTTGGCAGCAAACGACAGCCCAGAGGAGCCCAGATGGAGTCCAAGATCATACTGCCGGAACGGGACATGCCCCGCCATTGGTACAACGCCCAGCCCGATTTGCCCACTCCGCTGGCTCCTCCACTAAACCCCGGCACCAATCAGCCCATTACCCCGGACCAGCTCGCGCCGATATTTCCCATGGGCATCATCGAGCAGGAGGTGAGCCAGAAACCGCTCATCGAGATTCCCGAACCCGTGCTCGATATCTATCGCCTCTACCGGCCGACGCCGCTCGTCCGGGCCAGCCGCCTGGAGAAGGCCCTGGGGGTCAAGTGCAAGATATACTACAAGGATGAATCCCGCTCCCCGGCCGGGTCGCACAAGCCCAACACAGCGGTGCCGCAGGCCTATTACAACAAGCTCGAAGGGGTGAAGCGCCTGGCCACCGAGACCGGGGCGGGGCAATGGGGCACGGCCCTCTCGTTCGCCTGCAAGATGTTCGGGATGGAATGCACCGTGTACATGGTGAAGGTGAGCTACAACCAGAAGCCCTACCGGCGCATTCTCATACAATCGTACGGGGCGGAGATATTCCCGTCGCCTTCGGACAAAACCCAGGTGGGACGTAAAATCTTGGAGACCGACCCGGATTGCCAGGGCAGCCTGGGCCTGGCCATATCCGAAGCCGTGGAGGACGCGGCCACCCACGACGACACCAAATACGCCCTGGGCAGCGTGCTGAACCACGTGGTGCTGCACCAGACAATCGTGGGCCTGGAGACGGAAAAGCAGCTGGCCATGGCCGGAGAGAAGCCCGACTATCTGGTCGGCTGCGTGGGCGGCGGCAGCAACTTCGGCGGACTGGTGCTTCCTTTCCTGCCCCGCAAGCTGGCCGGGGAGAAGATCACCTTCGTGGCTGCCGAGCCCAAGGCCTGTCCCACCCTTACCCGTGGGCAGTTCCGCTACGACTACGGCGATGTGGCCCGCCTGACTCCTCTTCTAAAGATGCACACCCTGGGCCACGGCTACATGCCAGCGCCCATCCATGCCGGCGGCCTGCGCTACCATGGCGACGCCCCCCTTGTATGCAATCTGGCGGCCGAGGGGCTTGTGGACGCGCGCGCCTACTACCAGAACGACTGCTTCGAGGCGGCCCGGCTGTTCCAGGCCACGGAAGGTTTCCTGCCCGCTCCCGAAACGTCGCACGCGATCAAGGCGGCCATCGAAGTCGCCCAGCAGGCCGAGCCCGGCCAGACGGTGGTGTTTCTGTTCTCAGGCCACGGCCTTCTGGACCTGGCCTCCTACGATTCCTATCTCCAGGGCAACTTGGTCGATTTCGAGCACTCGGAGGACGACATCCGGGAATCCTTGAAATCCTGCCCGGAGATCGAGAGCTAGCAGATAAGCAAACGGGTATCGAACTGCCAATGCGTTTGGAGCATCGGCTGTTGAATGAATTGATACGACAAGGGGGACCGCCACATGGCAGTCCCCCTTGTTTATTGATGTGTGCTCATGCGGCCTGAGATGTCATGTCTTTTTGGTCCCTGCCCGCCGTTCCCTCAGGTTCAAGAGTTCCACGCCCAGGGAGAAGGCCATGGCGAAATAGATGTAGCCACGGTCGATGTGCTTGCCCAGGCCCTCGGCCACCAGGAAGACGCCGATCAAGATCAGAAACGACAAGGCCAGCATCTGGATGGAGGGGTGGTGCTTGACGAAGTGACTTACCGGGTCGGCGAAGACCATCATCACTATGACGGCGGCCACCACCGCAGCGATCATCACCGCCACCTGATCCACCATGCCCACGGCGGTTATCACCGAATCGAGCGAGAAAATGATGTCCAGAACGGCGATCTGGGCAACGGCCGCCCTGTACGACATGACCTTGCCGACTCCTCCGTGGCTGTTGGCCTTGCCCTCGGTCTTCTCATGGATCTCGAAGGTGGACTTGGCGATAAGGAACAGCCCGCCGGCCAGAAGGATGATGTCCCGGCCGGAGAAAGCGTGTTCGACCAGGGTGAAAAGCGGCGTCGTGAGCCTCATTACCCAGGCGATTGACAAGAGCAGCAGGATGCGGGTGCCCATGGCCAGCAAGAGACCGATCTTGCGCGCCCTGGTCTGCTGTTCGGCCGGCAGCCTGTTGGTGATGATGGCGATGAAGACGATGTTGTCGATACCGAGCACGATCTCCAGCGCGGAGAGTGTCAAAAATGCTATGAAATTCGAGAGAGTGAAGATTTCCATGGGATGTGTGGTTGTGTGTCCGAAAAGGTTAGAAAAGGTTCCTTGAGCTTGTTTCAGGACATGGATAAGTTTTCCCGCAGGACTTGGCTAGTCCTAAACCGGAGGGGAAATGCGCTATCTGGGTGTATGCCTGATTGCCAAGAACGAGGAGAGATACCTGGGGGAATGGCTCAGCCACCACGTTCTGGCCGGGGTGGAACGCTTCATCATTTATGATAACGCCGAGCACCCAGTTCTTGAAAACCTCCTGGGCGAATACATTTCGGAAAAGCTGGTGGAAGTGGTGCACTGGCCCTTCGCCACAGCCCAGCTGAACGTCTACCAGCATTGTTTGGCAACCTTCGGCGCACAGTTCAAATGGCTGGGCTTCTGGGATTCTGATGAGTTCGTGGTCCCCAAGGATCCTTGCGACATTCGCGGCGTGCTGTGCGATTATGAAGAGTTCGCCGGGCTGGCCGTGAGCAGCGTTCTGTACGGCTCGTCCGGTCACCTGAAAAGCCCGGCCGGGCTCCAGGTCGAGAACTACATGGAGATTGTCCATCCCGACCAGCACATCAAAACCATTCTTCAGCCCGAGTATGCCCAGACGCCGCTCACGCCGCATCATTTCAGATACAAGCCGGGCGGCTTTTGCGTGAACGAGAACGGTCTGCCAGTGCCTGGCCCCACCGCGCCCCACACGTCTTCCAGGATCAAGTTGAACCACTATTTCTATCGTTCGCAGGAGGATTGGTGCGCCAAGATGGAACGGGGTCTGGCGCATCCGTTGGCCGACGGGAGCTCATACCGCCTGGACCAGTTTTTCGAACACCTGGGCTATCCGCGCATCATTGACGAATCCATGCGGTCATGGGGGGAACGCATACGCGCCCTGGAAACCCAGGGGCCGGCAGCGGCGGCACGTCTTGCAGGGAGATGGGCCGGGCTCTCAGGCGAGCAGTGGCAAACGATGCTCGCGGAGAAACTCGTGGAATTCGATCAAGCCCTTGGAACCGGGAACCAGGTGACGGACGAACTGGCAGAGTTCTTCACTCTCTTGCCATGCTATAGCCCAGGCAATCCCTACGTGTGCAACATCCTGAGCATGTTCCACAGGGAGACGGGCCGGATGGACAAGGCGTGGGAGTGGATAAAACGCTCGCTCATGCTCAATGCCACTCCCGAAGCATACTTCGAACTAGCCGTCTGGCACAGGGCGCATGGCGACCAGACCCAAGCCGCCCGGGTCAAGGAGTGGCTGCGCGTGCAACTGGAGATCTCCGGCCAGATGACTCCGGCCTGGCAGGAGATGCTGGCGGGCTAGAGAATCTGCTCCAGGAATTTCTGGGCCCTGGGATGTTTGGCGCTCTCGAAGAACTCCACGGGCGGCCCTTCGTCTATTATCTGCCCCTGGTCCATGAAGATGATGCGGTCTGCGGCCTGGCGCGCAAAGCCCATCTCGTGGGTCACCACCACCATGGTCATGCCCTCGCGCGCCAGATCAAGCATCACGGCCAGAACCTCGCCGATCATCTCCGGGTCGAGCGCCGAAGTGGGCTCGTCGAAGAGCATGATCTTGGGGTTCATGGCCAGGGCTCTGGCAATGGCCACACGCTGCTGCTGGCCGCCCGAGAGCATGGCCGGAAACACCCCCGCCTTGTCCTTGATGCCCACCTTGTCCAAAAGCGCCATGGCTTGGACCTCGGCCTGTTCGCGGGGCTCGCCGCGAAGCTTCATTGGGGCCAGGGTGACGTTGTCCAGAACTGTGTAGTGGGGGAAGAGGTTGAAAGACTGGAACACCATGCCCACTTCCATGCGCACCTGGTTGATGTCCACCTTGGAGTCAGAGAGGTCGAACCCGTCCACCACGATGCGTCCCGCGTCGATGGTTTCCAGACGGTTGATGGTGCGCAGGAGGGTGGATTTTCCGGAGCCCGAGGGGCCGATGATGACCACCTTCTCGCCGGGACGCACAGCCAGGCTGACGTTTGAAAGGGCGCGCAGCTTGCCGAAGAACTTGCCCACACCGTCTATGGTGATGATGGGTTCGGCGGTATTACTTGCGGACATAGTAGGAAAGCCTCTCTTCCAGCTTGGACACCATCTTGGACAAGAGCAGGGTGATGATCAGGTAGATGAGCGCCACCACCGTGTAGGTCTCGAAATACATGAACGTCTCGGAAGCGAATTCGCGGCCCCGGCGCAAGAGGTCGGCCACGGCCAGAATGGAGACCAGGGAGGTGTCCTTTAGGAGCATGATGAATTCGTTGCCCACCGGCGGCAGGATGATGCGCATGGCCTGGGGCAGGATGACATAGCGCATGGTCTGGGCGCGGCTGAATCCAAGGGAGCGGGCGGCTTCGGTCTGGCCTTTGTCGATGGCCAGGATGCCGGCGCGGAAAATTTCACCAAGGTAGGCGCCGTAGCATACGGCCATGGCGATTACCGCGGCAACCATGTCCGGAACGCGAACGAACCTGCCCAGGGCGTAGTAGATGTAGAAAAGCTGCACCAGAAGCGGGATGCCTCGGATGATTTCCACATAGGTGGAGGCGATGAGATTGATCCAGCGGTTGCGAGATACCCGGCCAAGACCGGTCAACAGGCCGATGAAAAGGGCCAGGATGAGGGAGAAAATCGTCACCTGGAAGGTTATCAGCACCCCGTCCGGAACGAATTTGATAAGCCTTAAGTAGGCGCCCTTTTCCACCAGTACCAGGTAGAGAAGCGTGCCAACGGAGGCAGCCAGGGAGAGCCACCAGGCCGAGACGAGCCCCCGGTCGGACTTGCGGGGGATGGCCGGGCCGTCGTGCTGTTCGATTACTGGGGCGGGCGGTTTTGTCTGCATGGGATAAAAAGAAGGGGAGGGCAATGCCGCCCTCCCCGAAAGAAGTTACAGGTCTACTGGCCGATCCACTTTTTCATGAGCTCTTTCTCGATGCCCTTGGCTTTCACGGCCTCGATGCCCTTGTTGATGAGGGCCAGGTTTTCCTTGTCGCCTTTCTTCACGGCGATGCCGTAGAACTCGTCCTCGCCGGTTTCGATGATGCAGGCGATCTTGAGCTTGCCCTTGTACTTCTCGGTCTGCAGGGCGTACTGGGCGGCCACGGGATCGTCGCAGACAACGCCGTCGATGCGGCCGTTGTACAGGTCTTCGATGGCCAGACCCACTTCATCGTAGGACTTGTCTTTGATTCCATCCATCTTCTTCACCGCGAAGTGGCCGGTGGTGGAGATCTGGGCGCCCAGGGTCTTGCCCTTCATCTCGGCGGCGCTTTTGACCTTGGAGTCCGCGGGAACCACCAGGGCCTGGCGCACCTTGAAGTAGGGGGTGGAGAAGTCCATGGCGTTCTTGCGTTCGTCGGTGATGGACACGGAGGAACAGATGGCGTCGTACTTGTTGGCGGCCAGGCCGGCGAAGATGCCGTCCCAGGCGGTGGCCTTGAATTCGGGGGTGAACCCGGCCTCTTTGCCGGCGGCCTTCATGTAGTCGATGGCGAAGCCGGTGAGCTCCTTGTCGGGACCGACGAACTCCATGGGCGGCCAGGTGGCGTCGGAGGCAAAGATGATGGTCTTGGCCCAGGCGGACTGGGCGAGCAGGGTGAGCATCAGGGCGGCCAGGACGACGATTCTGCGCATGTTTCTCTCCGTGGTTGGGATGTTGCCAAAAGGAGCGCGGGCTCTGGTTGGCCCGCGTAAAAAACTCTGTCACGTTCGTCACGCGACCGAACACACTTGCCACATTCCATCAAAAATTCAAGAGAATTCAAACGGAAGGAACATAGCGAGTGTGTGGTTAACCAGCTATCATCGTTGTAAAATTTATTAATAAGGGGAAATTTTGACCTCCGAGGGATACTTTATATGCACCCACTCAGCATGTGCGCAAAAATGCTTCGAGCTCATCGAGTCCCTCGGCGAAGCTTTTCCTGCCGAATCCCACCCTGAAGTGGGCCTTCCATTCTTCACCATAGAGCCTTCCAGGCAGGAGCAGCACGCCTGATTCTTCGAGAACCCGCTTGCAGAAGGGTTCCGAATCCTCCCCGGAGGCCAGGCGGGGAAAGGCGATGGGGCCCGCCTTGGGCTTTGCCCAGGCGAACATGCCGGCGTGGCGGGCCATGAAGGGTCCCAAGAGAGAAAGGTTGTCCAGGGTAAGCTCGCGGATTCGAGCCAGGATGGCGTCCTTGCGGCGAAGAGCCAGGGCGGCGAGGAATTCGCTCGGGGCGCTGCCGCAGATGGTGGTGTAGTCCTTCACGCCGGACATGGCGTCAAGTATGCTCTTATCCCTGCATGCGGCCCATCCCACCCGAAGGCCTGCCAGACCGAGAGACTTGGACATCACTCCAAGGGAGACGGCCCTGTCATAAAGCTCACAGGCCGGGCGGGGCGCTTGTTTTTCATCATATTCCAGGAAACGATAGACCTCGTCGGAAAAAAGCAGGCACCCGGCGCGGGCTACGATCTCGACAATGCCGTCCATAGCCTTGGATGTCAGGCAGGAGCCCGTGGGGTTGTGCGGGGAATTGATGAACACGGCCTTGGTGTTTCGATTCACAAGCCGGGCCAGTTCGTCCAGGTCCGGTACCCAGCCGTCTTCTTCGCGGCAGACCCAGGGGATCACCCTGCAGCCTCGGGACTCGGCCACCTGGTAGAGCGACTGGTAGCAGGGCGTCTGGACGATCACTTCGTCTCCGGAGTTCAGGCACGCGGTGGCGAAAGTGAAGATGGCTTCCTCCGCGCCCACGTGAACGAGCACGTCCTGAGGATCGAAACCCTCGTAGAGGGCAGCGATCTGCTCCCGCAAAGCCTTGCCGCCTGGCGCCTCGGTATAGCCGAGCTGCAGGCTCTCGAATTCATCCCTGGAGCCTGGCTCCAGGGCAAGGAGTTCTCCGATGGTCATGGACTGGCAATCCGAAACGCAGAGCAGGTACGGGGCGTTGAACTCGTGCTGGGCGAAGTAGCGTTCCAGGCGAAAAGGCGGAAGATGCATGCAGGCTCCGGGATGATGGTGTGGATTTGTGAATGATATCAAGGGGACGACTCTCGTGCAACCGCTTGCCTCAACAGCTCGCTCAGGCTATTTCCCAAAAATGATGTCCATACGAATCGGTATAGTCATTTTCGCCGTCCTGTCTGTTCTGGCCCCATGCGCCTTTGCCGCCGAACTGTGGACTGCGTCGGAGCTTGCCGGACGCCCCGAAGAGCGCCGGTCCGGCGGTCTCCATCCGCCAGATCTCACTACGCCTGCCAGGACGGTTCCTTCTGTCCAGCCGGCTCCGCTCCCCGCGCAGCTTCGCGGCTCGATAAGGCGGGTGGACACCAAGGGCGAGAAGCTCGTGGCCCTGACCTTCGACCTCTGTGAACTCTCTGACCAGCGTGCCGGGTACGACGGGGCCGTCGTCGATATCCTGCGATCCGAAGGCGTTCCCGCCACGTTCTTCGCCAGTGGCAAGTGGTTGCGCTCGCACCCGGAGAGGGCCATGCAGCTTGTGGCCGATCCGCTTTTCGAAGTTGGCAATCATGCCTGGACCCACGGCAACTTCGGCGTGCTGGACGCCACCCGCATGCGCGAGCAGATCGCCTGGGCTCAGGCGCAATACGAGTTGGTTCGGGAAGACCTGATTCGCCTGGCTGCGGAGCGCGGAGTGACCGGGATGGATGCCCGCGTCCCGCCAAGCATCCGCGTGTTCCGTTTCCCCTATGGGAGATGCAGGCCGGAGGCCTTGAACATGCTGGCCGAGATGGGGCTGGCCGCTGTTCAGTGGGACGTGAACACCATGGACGCCTCGAAATCCCGCACTGGCGCCGAAAATGCGGCCACGGTTGAAAAAGGCGTGAGGCCGGGTTCCATCGTGCTGGGGCACGCCAACGGCAACGGCCATGGCACAGCCGAGTCCTTGCGCATCATCATCCCCTCGCTTCGGGCCAAAGGGTACCGTTTCGTCACAGTGAGCCGGCTCCTGGAATCCGGAGCGGCCCAGACGTCCCAGGAATGCTTCGATTCCCGCCCGGGAGATACCGCCGTGTACGATTCTATCTTCGGCGACGGCACCGTGCACCCACGTTCAAAACAATAAGCGCCGGTTTCGTAAGCTTCCCTGGGCAGTCCCACGGGAACGCCGTTCTTTTTCCACCCATTTTTAGCTGTTCCAAGCTTTCCTCCCACGGTGCGGCCTGAAAAATATTGATTTTGAATATCAATATCGATATTGAGCTGGAGCCAAACAGGGAGAAGGATTCATGAAGCTTCTTTGTGCGTTAGAAGAGTGCCGTGGCACCTACCGGTGCGGCCAGTTGACCGCAACGGTCCATCAGATAGCTGAAACCCTCGGACGGGCGGTGGACGCCAAGGACAGCCGCCTGTTCGAGCATTCGGCCCTCACGGCCGATTTCGCCACAGTACTGGCTTTGGCCCACGGTCTTTCAGCCAAGCAGACGGACCTGGTTCACATCGCCGGTCACCTGCACGACATAGGAAAGATCGGCATCCCAGACAACATCTTCCTGAAGCCCGCGAAATTGGACCGGAGCGAATGGGCTCTCATAAGGGAGCATCCCAAAATCGGCGCCGAGATCCTAAGGCCCATCGAACTCTTTTCCGCCAGGCACGGCGTGGTGGACATGGTGCTGTCCCATCACGAGCGTTTTGACGGCGGCGGTTACCCGCATGGACTTTCAGGCAGGGACATCCCGCTGGGCGGGCGTATCCTCGCAGTGGCCGACAGCCTCGCGGCCATGCTCGAGCACCGGGCCTACCGACAGCCCATGAGCCTCAGCGAAGCATTGCATGAGATCGAACGGTGCACCGGTTCATGGTACGACCCGGAAATCTGCCGGGACCTCCTTGGCAACATCGATGAATTCGCCGAGGTGCTGTTGCGTCACTCTGGCGGTTCGGCACCCAAGGAGAGACTAACGTCACGAGCCCAGGCGCGAGCTTTCGCACAAGCATTGGAGGAAACAAGCTGATTCCATCCGCATGCGAAGGCCGTTGCGGCTGCCCGGGCGTTCTAAAAAGGTGATCCTCGAGAAAGGGTAACCAAAGCATATTTGCTCACCACTTGCTTATTCGAAAGCGCTTATTTAACAGGATCAGTCATGGTCGTAAAAAGTGGTGCCCGTGTTGTTTCCGTGGATTTTTTGCGTGGACTCACCGTGGCGTTCATGATCATCGCCAACAATCCAGGAGATACCTGGCACGTCTACAGGGAGCTTATTCACGCCAGGTGGCACGGTTGGACCGCGGTTGATTTTATTTTCCCCTTCTTTTTGTTTCTGGTCGGAGTGTCCGTGGCCCTGGCGGTCCCCCGGGATAATCAGTCTGTCATGAAGAGCGGCATTTGGCTCCGGGCCTTCAGAAGAGCGGCTATCCTGTTCGCTCTCGGGCTCTTCGTGAACGGGTTTCCCTTTTTCGACCTGGAGTCGCTGAGGATTCCGGGAGTGCTGCAACGCATAGCCTTGGTCTACCTGGCCTCGCTGTGGCTGCATTCGATCCTGGATTGGCGGGGAGTGGCATCCGTGGCCCTGATCATTCTTGTGGGGTACTGGCTCCTCTGGGCCTTCGTGCCTGTGCCGGGACTAGGCCGTCCGAGCCTGGACACGGAGTACAATCTCGAAGGCTGGCTGGACCAGATGCTCTTGCGGGGTCATATCTGGGAATACGATACGACCTGGGACCCCGAGGGGTTGTTGAGCACCCTTCCGTGCATCTCGCTGGCTTTGTTCGGGGTTTTGGCCGGCCGCTGGATCAAGTCCGGAAAAGGGCTCAGTCCTTGGGCTGTGTTCGCCTTTGGCCTGACTCTGCACGTGCTCGGTCTGGTATGGGACGAGTGGTTTCCCATAAACAAACTCATCACCACCAGCTCCTTCGTGCTTTTTGTCGGAGGTTTCGGGCTCATGCTGCTGGCCATGGCCCACCTTGTCCTGGACGGCAAAACGCCAGGCGCCTGGACGGCCCCGTTCCTCGCCCTTGGGAAAAACGCCCTGTTTCTCTATGTGGCGTCCCAGATATTGACCAAGGTGCTCTACGTCACAACGCTTCCCGGGACAGTTTTCTCCGGGAAAAGCCTTCATTACTGGCTGTTCGACGGGTTGTTCGGATTCATCGGGAACAGGTATCTGGCCTCGGTGGCCTGGGCGGTGGGGTTGACCGCGGCTTTGACAGTGGTGGCCATGGTCATGAGCCGCAGGAATCTCGTGGTTAAGCTCTGAGCCTTCCCGCATCCTGGAAAAGGCTTGGAAGCTAGCCGGTGAGGCGGGAGCCAGTGGACACGGCCAGGCAGTCGCGGCCCGCGTTCTTGGCCTTGTAAAGCGCCTTGTCGGCCTCGGCGATAAGGCCGAAGGAAGAGTCTTCTCCGGACACGGTGCCTCCCGCCAATCCTACTGAAGCGGTGAGCTTCACCTGGCTTCCATCGGTCAGAAGGAGCCTGGCTTCGCGTATTCCGGCCAGCACCCGCTCGGCGACTTTGGTCGCCTCGGCAGGGGCTGTGTCCGGGAGAATCACCGCGAATTCTTCCCCCCCAACCCGCGCAGCCACGTCGGATACCCTGATGGATGCCCGGATGGCGGTGGCGGCGGTCCGCAGTGCCATGTCGCCTGCGGGATGTCCGAAGGTGTCGTTTATGGTCTTGAACCGGTCCATGTCCAGGAGCAGAAGGCAGAGCGGCTTTCCGCTTCTGCGGCTTGCCTGAACACATTCTCCCATACGCTGGTCGAACATCCGGCTGTTGGGAAGTCCGGTGAGCTCATCGAGCATGGCCAGCCGTGAAAGCCGTTCCTCTTCCCTGCCCAAAAGCCAGCCGAAGCAGCCGAAGGCCCCCATGGTTCCCAGGAACATGTATGCGAAAAGACCGGCATTCTCGCTAACAAGCTGAAGCGGCGGAATGCCCAGGGCGGCTTTGATCGCTATCCAGCCCAGGGGGGCGAAGACGGCCAGGAAGACGCCTTGAAGCGCCCGGACGCGTCTATGCTTCCGTTTCGGAGGGATGAAAAAAGGCACACTGTCGATCACGGTGAATTACCACTGTTAAGGAGAATCATACCTGATTATTCATTCATTCTAAAATTACAAGTGGGGAATGGAGAAATCATCGAGCTGGTGTTCCCTCTTTTTCAAGACGTTAAAAAATAAGTCGGCCGCGACCACATTCGTTCCAAACGATGCGGTCGCGGCCGGATTTTGGGATCTATTTCGCGGATACTAAGCTGTGAATGCGAGCGCACCGTCTCGCACATCAATCGTGACATCCTGCCCGTCGATAATCTCGCCGCCGATAAGCTTCCTGGCCAGCGGGGTTTCGATGTGGGCCTGGATGTAGCGGTGCAGGGGCCGGGCGCCATACACCGGATCGTAGGCCGCATCGACGATGAAGGACTTGGCGGCGTCCGAGAGCGTAAGCGTTATCTTGCGCTCGATGAGACGCGCCCTGAGCCCCGTGAGCATGAGCTCGATGATCTTGGTTATCTGGTCCTTGAGCAGCGGCTTAAAGAGCACCACCTCGTCCACCCTGTTCAGGAACTCCGGCCGGAAATGGCCGCGCAGGGTCTCCATGACCTTGTCGGCAGTGCCTGGCTTGAATTCACCGCCCTCCTGAATGCCCTCCAGCATGAACTGGGAACCCAGGTTCGAGGTCATGATGATGATGGTGTTCTTGAAATCCACGGTCTTGCCATGGCTGTCCGTCAACCGCCCGTCGTCCAGCACCTGGAGCAGCACATTGAACACGTCGTGATGTGCCTTTTCGATTTCGTCGAAAAGCACCACGGAGTATGGCTTGCGGCGCACGGCCTCGGTGAGCTGGCCGCCTTCGTCATAACCCACGTAGCCCGGGGGAGCACCGATGAGCCGGGACACGGTGTGTTTTTCCATGTACTCGCTCATGTCCAGGCGCACGATGTTGTCCTCTGTGTCGAAGAGCGACTCGGCCAGGGTCTTGCACAGTTCCGTCTTGCCCACGCCTGTGGGGCCAAGGAAAATAAACGACCCGATGGGGCGCTTGGGGTCCTTGAGCCCGGCCCTGGCCCGCAGCACGGCGTCAGCCACGGCGGTGACGGCCTCGTCCTGGCCCACAACCCGGTTGTGCAGCTGTTCGGGCAGGCGCAAGAGCTTTTCGCGCTCGGTTTCCAGAAGCCTGGTGACCGGGATGCCGGTCCAGCGGGAGATAACCTGGGCCACGTCGTCCGGGCCCACTTCCTCTCTCAGCATGCGCTGTCCGCCGGAAGCCTGGTCGATCTCGGCCTCGCGCTTGTTCAGTTCGTTTTCGAGCTGGGCCAGCTTGCCGTAGCGCAGTTCCGCCGCCTTGTTGAGATCGTAGTCTCGCTCGGCGTTTTCGATTTCGAGCTTGGTGTGCTCGATCCCTTCCTTGATGCTGCGCAGGCTCTCGATGGCCTTCTTCTCCCGGTCCCACTGGGTGAGGAGCACCGTCTGCTCCTCCTTCAAGCCCGCCAGTTCCTCGCGCAGCTTCTCCAGCCGCTCTTTGGAGGCCTTGTCGGTCTCCCGGGTGAGCGCGGCCTGTTCGATCTCCAGCTGCATGATGCGCCGGTTGATGGTGTCCAGCTCCGTGGGCAGAGAATCTATCTCGGTGCGGATCATGGCCGCGGCTTCGTCGATCAAATCTATGGCCTTGTCCGGGAGCTGGCGGTCCGGCAGGTAGCGGTGCGAGAGAACCGAGGCCTCCACCAGGGCCGCGTCCGCGATGCGCACGCCGTGGTGCACCTCGAAACGCTCGCGCAGGCCGCGCAATATGGAGATGGTGTCCTCCAGTGTCGGCTCGTCCACCAGCACAGGCTGGAAGCGGCGCTCCAGGGCCGGGTCCTTCTCGATGTACTTGCGGTACTCGTCGATGGTGGTGGCGCCGATGCAGTGCAGTTCGCCGCGAGCCAGCATGGGCTTCAAGAGGTTGCCCGCGTCCATGGCCCCTTCGGCCTTGCCAGCGCCCACGATGGTGTGCAGCTCGTCGATAAAGAGGATGATGCGCCCTTCGGAAGACTGCACTTCCTTGAGCACGGCCTTCAGGCGCTCCTCGAATTCGCCCCGGTATTTCGCACCGGCGATGAGCGCGCCCATGTCCAGGGCGAACAGGGTCTTTTCCTTGAGTCCCTCGGGCACGTCCTTTTTCACGATGCGCTGGGCCAGGCCTTCCACGATGGCCGTCTTGCCAACGCCAGCCTCGCCGATGAGCACCGGGTTATTCTTGGTTCGCCGCGACAGGATGCGGACGCAGCGCCTGATCTCCTCGTCGCGCCCGATCACCGGGTCGAGTTTGCCCTTCTTGGCTTCGTCCACCAGGTCGCGGCCGTATTTCTTTAAAGCCTCGTAAGTGTCTTCGGGATTGGCCGAGGTGACGCGCTGGGAGCCGCGCACGTCGGTGAGCACGCCAAGGATCTTCTCCTTGGTCAGGCCGAAGTGCTTGTTCACCTTGCCCAGGGGCGAGGAGGGCGGCTCGTCCAGAAGCGAAAGGAACAGGTGTTCCACGGAAACGTATTCGTCCTTCATGGACTTGGCCAGTTCGCTGGCTGCCACCAACACCTCGTTCACCCTGGGGGTGACGTAGACCTGGCCTGGCTGGGAACCGGGGCCGGACACCCTGGGCATTTTGCCCAGTTCGTCCTCCAGGCTGCGTTCGTAGGCCCGAACGTCGTATCCGGCGCGCTCCAAAAGGCGCGGAACAAGGCCCTGCTCCTGCTGCACGAGCGAAAGCATGAGGTGCCCGGCGTCTATCTGCTGATGCCCTAGGCGCACAGCCACGGCCTGGGCCTGGCTTATGGCTTCCTGGGATTTCTGGGTGAACTTGTTGAGGTCCATAACGTCTCCTTAAGGCGCGGTGTGTAGTATTTGAGGCCTTAGGAGGCCTCCGGCGGCCAGAGAGGGCGCCGCCCTCTCTGGACTCTCCCGCCAAAGGGCCGCCGCCCTTTGAAATCCCCTATCGCTTCGCGGTTTTCACCGGCTTGCCGGTGAAAACCGCGAAGCAACTGAGGGTCCAGGGGGATCATCCCCCTGGCGGGTGCAGGGCGGAGCCCTGCTGGGGCATGGGGCGAAGCCCCATCTCTTATATCAATCTTTCCAGATCGCGGACGCGCTGTTCCAGCGTTTCGATGCGTTCCAGCAGATCCACAATGATGGAGCTGCCCACGGTGTTTATGTCCAGGTCGTGGCAGAGCCTGGAGAGTTTCTTCACCCGGTACACGTCGCGATGCCTGAACAGGTATTCGCTGCCAACGGTGCGCTGCGGGCACAGCCAGCCAAGCTCGATCAGTTCACCCACGAAGGAGGGGTGCAGGTCGGTCAATTCCATGAACTGCGCCCAGGCGATCAGTTCGGACTTCATGGGCAGGTCCGAGCCGGTGATGACGGTGATGTCTACCATGCTGGCCTCCGTGTCCTAGTGGTGTTCGCGCGGGTTGAAGTCCGAAGCCTTGGCCAGTTTTTCCCAGAGGGAACGTTCCTCGTCGGAAAGGGTCTTGGGAACCTGGACCATGATACGCGCCAGCTGGTCGCCGCGCCCGGCCTTGCCGTTGAGCCCTTTTCCCCGGATGCGCAGCTTGCGCCCCGAGCCGATTCCCGGCGGGATGGTCATCTCGATCTCACCGTCCAGGGTCGGCACGCGCACGGTTGCACCGAGCGCCGCCTCCCAGGGCGATACCGGGACATCCACCACCACGTTCACGTCTTCGAGCTTGAAGCGCGAATGCGGCCGGATGGTGATGCGCAAGTACAGGTCGCCCGTCGGTCCGCCGCCGAAGCCCTGTGCTCCCTGGCCAGCCAGGCGGATCTTGCCTCCGTCGCGCATGCCGGCCGGAATGTTCACTGAAAGGGTCTTGGGCTTCAGGTAGGGCCGCCCGTCCGGGGCGATGGCCTCCTCCTGCAGGGTGATGGCCTTGGAGCCGCCCTGGTAGGCTTCTTCCAGGGTGAGCTCCAGGCTCGCCTCAACATCCTGGCCGCGCGAGGGCCTGCGCTGAAAGCCTCCGCCCTGGCCGAAACCGGGACCGCCGCCAAAGCCGCCCATCCCTCCGGACCCGCCGAAGATGGTCTGGAAGAAGTCTGAGAAGCCGCCCATGTCGTGCGGTCCGCCCCCGCCTCCGAAGTTGAACCGGACGTTCTCGTAGCCCGGAGGAGGCTGGAAGTTCTGGCCATGCTGCCAGTTGGGCCCCAGGGTGTCGTACATCTTTCGTTTTTCAGGGTCGCGCAGCACCTCGTAGGCTTCGTTTATGTCCTTGAACTTGCCCTCGGCCTTGCAGTCGCCGGGATTCAAGTCAGGGTGGCACTTCCTGGCCAACTTTTTGAAAGCCTTGGAGATTTCGTCCTGAGAGGCATCTCGCTTGACCTCGAGGAGCTTGTAGTAGTCTTTGTATTCCACGTGGTTATCCTTTGCGGACGTGTACGTCCCTCGGCAAGTTTACATAATAAGGCGGCTGCTTAAACCGTCAAGGGGTTCGGATAGTTAAGTGTTCGTTTTTGGCAGTATACATGATTGGGCAAGGGACGGAACAGGGTTTTCACTGGCTGGAAACCTTGCCTGGGGGGACGAGCCTTTAGGGGAGGATGCTTCCTCTGAAAAGCTTTGGGAGAATGTCTGAAGCGGGTGATGCGTTGCAATCGCCCTCAAGTCAGGCTAGCACCCCGGCATGCCCAAAGACGACTTCAACAATCCCTTCGACAAGCTCAAGGGCTTAAAGCTCAAGAAAGAGAAGCCAAAGGCTCCGGCGTTCGTAAAAAAGCCGGCGCCCAAACAGTCTATCGCGGACGAACCGGCCACGCTGGACGAGGGCGACCTTTTCGCCCAGGCCATGTCCGGCGTGAACCGCATGAACAAGGCCGACACCGGCCGCCAGATCGTCGCCAAGGCCAAGCCAGCCGTGCTCGCCCCTGCCGACCCGGACGCCGAGGCCAGGGGCATGCTCCGCGACCTGGTGTCAGGCAAGGTGGAATTCGAGCTGGAGTATACCGAGGAATACGTCCAGGGCTTCATCAAGGGAATCGACCAGAAGATATTTCGCCAGCTCAAAGCCGGGCAGTACAGCCCGGAGGCGCATCTGGATCTGCACGGGCTCAATGCGGAGCAGGCTTACGACTCGCTTCTGCACTTCACCCGGGAAAAGTACTTCCAGGGCAAGCGCTGCATCCTTCTCATACCGGGGCGCGGCATCAACTCACCCGGGGGGATGCCGGTGCTCAAGGAGGAGCTGAAGTCCTGGCTGACCAGGGACCCCCTGAAACGGGTGGTGATGGCCTTCTGCACGGCCCAGCCGCGCCACGGCGGGGCAGGGGCGATCTATGTGTTGCTCAGGCAGCGCAAGAAGACGGAAGGCAAGATCAAGTGGGAAAATCTCTGGGGGGATGATTAGCGCACTTGCATTTGATTGTAAGTAAGATTTATTTAGTTTTATTGATTGTTATTACTTTATGAAAAGCTCGATTGTATTAGTACGAGGCTCACTTTAAATTTACCATCCTGAAAAAAAGGCCAATATTCCTCATGGTTTCTTTGAAAGCGTTTGCGTTAGGCCGCGTTTTTATCTTAAGACAATATCCATACCAGGCATAAAAAATCATCAGGTAGAGCTTGGAAAAGGGCATTTTTGAAAGAATAGGGGCATACCTTCTCAGTATCGGGAAGTTGACAATCAGGCCAAACAGTTTGTGGAGGTTCTCTATCTTTTTCTTGTCAGCAGAAGGAAATTTGAGAGTAGAAATACGTTTGTTTGTACCCGTTGATTCCATCTCTAGTGTAAGAAATCCATGTTCTTTGGCGTAGTCAGCAATTGGTGTTCCTGAATATGGATAAAGTATAGACGACCATGCAAAATCAGGTTGTATTTGTATGTTTAGGTCGATTGTGCGCAGATCTGTCTCGAAGCTGTTATTGATTGGCAGTCCAGTGAGGTTTTGTGTAATAAGTTTAATGCCGATGCTTTTGATTGTCTCTGTTGCATTTATGATCTGTTTATTTGAGATGTTCCGTAAAAGAATTTCGTTTGCTATTTTTTCGTCGCCACATTCAACACCCATCCAGACAACGTATAGTCCGGCCTCGTGAAGTTTTGCCAGGGTCTCTTTTTTAATAAGGTTAGCTCGGACATTGCAGGAGAAAGGCAGCCCAATCTCTTGCTTATATAGTCTGCAAAAATTGTCGATCCAGTCTGATGGTTTTGAAAGAAAGGAATCGTCGGCAAATCCCACAAAATCTAGAGGGTATCGTTTTTTTGTTGCTGCGATCTCGGCAATAACCCTTTCTGGGGATTTGTAACGTATGATGCAACCTTTGTTCTTGTAGATCGCATTGTATTTGTTGTTGAAACAATAGGTACACTTATAAGGACATCCGCGGGATGTGAAAAATGATTTAGAGGTGTCATTGCGCAGTAATTTGTCGTCCTCAAAGATCAAATCGTTGTCTGGAATGGGCAGCGCATCGAGGTCTTCCACGAGCGGCCTAGGGTCGTTTTTATATATTGTTCCTTGGTAACGTACTATAAAATTTGGCGTGTTCCAGTAGTCATCATCGCATTTAACTCTAAGGGAGAAGTCAGGAAATGCCAAATCCCCCTCTCCAACACATACAGAATCACAGTCAGGGTCATCAATTAAATCTGGGGAAAACGTGGCATGTGGCCCGCCAAAAACAGAAATGAATTTGTGATGTGTTTTTAGATTTCTATTGAATTCTAAGGCAGCGAGATGTTCTCCAGTCATAATACTATATGCAATAATGCTAGGTCTTACTCTTCTTATGATATTCGTAGTTCTTTCAATCCCATCACATGCATGAGACAAGGACACCGAGAAGCCTTTCTGTTTCAATGAGGCAATGAGACATGCTACCCCAATGCGGGGTAACCCAATCCTATCGATATTGACAAAGTGTATATTCATGTTTACAGATAATTATCGCTGTATGTTTTCTTATATCGTTATGCTTGCTTCTGCTGTATAAGAATTTATGTCAATAGTTGGCGGCAAAAAGTAACCTTGCCTTTTAGCTGGCTCACCAGTGCAGAAAAATCATGTTCGATAAGAACAATCGCAAACGATTATGAGTAAAGAAGTTACAAATGGCAGAACGTTTGGAATTTGTCCAGCATCAAAAAATGACCGCGCCAATCGGCGCGGCCTTTGATATTACGCAAGCCTTTCAATCCGTCAGTCAGGCCGCCGCTTCCCTCTTCTGAAGTCCGTCCGGGCCAAGGGTCTGGTCGATCTCCTTCACCTTGCCCAGGGCGCGCTTCAAAATGTCCCGGTACTCCTTCATGTCCATGGGCACGTACTTGGACCGGCAGTTCACCATGGCCGCCATGTCCATCACCTCGTTGTACAGGTAGGGCAGATACAGCGGGTCCTGCTTGAGGAAGTGAAGAACCCTGTTCAACAGGTTCTTTATCTCGCCCTGGTGCTTGCCCGGCTTTTTCAGGAATTTCTCAAGATGCCGGGTGGCGTTTCTTAGCGACGAATTCCAGTTGTTGAATCTGGCCTGGTAGACCGGGCGCATGCGGGGCTGGTTGGCCCGGCGGATGGCCGCCAGGAAACGCTCCTTGGCTCCGGGCTGCGAGGCGAGAAGTCCTCTCTGGTGGCATTCCTCCACGTCCACCACCCGGCTGCCCTCGATCTCCACACCGCCGCCGTAGATGTTGTACACAGGAACCTGGGCCTTGCGCAGGTCCTTCTCCAGGTCGCGCATGGCCGACAGGTAGCCGACGTTGGAGTAGATGGTCTTGCCCCACAGGTTGGTGAGCTGCACGTCCCGCATGGGGTCGAAACTTTGAACGTGCTGGTGGGCGTGGTGGCCGGGAGCGTGTGTCCTGTCGGCTGGCCAGGAGAAATCCTGCCCGGCCAGGACGATGCGGCTTACTCCGCACCAGGAGAGAAAACGCGCCAGGGTGACGCCCACGTTGCCGCCAGCGTCCAGGACCAGTTCATGCTCGTGGAACACGTAGGTGCCGATGCCGCCCATGGTCCACAAGGGGATCTTGGGTCCGGGATAATGCTTGACCACTTCCGGGTCGAGCTTGGTGGAATAGATAAGGGGCAGGTCTTTCAGCCAGGACATGTCCTGGATGTTGTCGTAGAGCTGCATCATCTCGGGCCTGAAGTCGATGGCCAGGCAGATGTCGGGCTTTAGGCCCACCCGCTCCAGGGCGGGCAAGGTCTGCAACGCGCTGGCGTAGATGGCGTGGCCGGGCCGTTCGGCCAGTTTCGGGCCGGTATCGGCCAGGGATGGCCCCGCGCCGAGGATGACGGCGGTGGCGCCCTGGGCCATGTCCTTTAAGGGCTGCAGGCTGCCGTTGTTCATGGCGTCGGCGTAGTTCTTGAGTTCGTTGCCCACCATGACTTCCTGCTTTAAGCGCAGGGTGGCCAGCTCCACCGAGAAGTTCTCCAGCTTGCCCCGGGTGAGCTGGCTCAACTGAGCGTATTCCGGGCCAATCTGCTGGCAAACCACGTCGTTTCTCAAGTGAATGCTGCCGTAGACCAGGTTGAGGTCCAAACGCTGCACCGCGTTTTCCACCTGGTCGTGGTCGGGCACCACAAAGCGGAGCTTTCCGGCCTCCAGGTACGGGCGGTAGTCCGTCTGGCCCAGGCAGGCCAGGAGCATGTCCGCCCTGGGCTCGATAACGATCACCTTGTGCGAATCCGGTGTTCCGGTCAGCACATGGTTGAGTCCGTACCCCAGATTCACGCCCACGATGACCGTGGCGTCGCGCTCGGGCTGCTTTACCGTCCTCCAGTCGTCGTAGAGCACCGGCAGGGGCGGGCACCTTTCGATGAGGCCGGACCCGTCGTCCATGCGCCAATCCAGAATGCCCATGGAATTGACGAAGATGCGCGAGAGTGCGCCCTCGATGTCCTTGACGGCGTGGGCCAGCCAGGAGGCCACTGGTTCCTTGCGTGCGGCCAGGGTCTCCAGGTTGGCGGTGAGGTACTGGTGGAGGTTCATGCCGGACGGTAAGCAAGTTTCTTGCCAGTTGCGAATCTTTCCCCTAAACCCCAGGGGCATGGCACATCCGGATATCCTCTCCCTGATAGGTTACACACCTTTAGTCTTAATCAACAGGTTGAACCCCAATCCCAAGGTTGCGCTCTCAGCCAAGCTGGAAGCCAAGAACGTGGGCGGGTCCATCAAGGATAGAGTCGCCCTGGCCATGATCGACGCGGCCACCCAGTCGGGCGAACTCACGCCGGACAAGACCGTCATCGAGGCCACCTCCGGCAACACCGGCATCGGCCTGGCCATGGTCTGCGCCGTGAAAGGCCTCAAGCTGACGCTGGTCATGCCCGCTTCCGCCTCCGAGGAGCGCAAGCGCATCATGCGCGCCTACGGGGCCGAACTCCTGCTCACCCCCGGCCATTTGGGCACCGACGGCGCCATAGAAGAGGCCTACCGCTTGGCCCGGGAGCATCCCGAACAATACGTGCTCATGGATCAGTTCAATAATCCCGCCAGCATAGCCGCCCACTATCAGGGAACAGGGCAGGAAATCTGGGATCAGACCGACGGAGCCGTGACCCACGTGGTGGCCACGCTCGGCACCTCCGGCACGGCCATGGGCATTGCCAAAAGACTCAAGGAATTGAATCCGGCCGTCAAAGTCGTGGCGGTGGAGCCAAGGCCCGGCCACCGCATCCAGGGCCTGAAAAACATGCAGGAGTCGTATCCTCCGGGCATTTACGACAAGCGCGAATTGGGCGCCGTGGTGCGCGTGGAGGACGAGGAGGCCTTTGAGATGGCCCGCAGGCTGGCCCGCCAGGAGGGCATCCTGGCCGGCATGAGCGGCGGGGCGGCCGTGGCCGCGGCCGTTCGCCTGTGCTCCGAACTGGAATCCGGCGTGGTGGTGGTTATCCTTCCCGACGGCGGCGAGCGCTATCTCTCCACCGAACTTTTCGCCACGCCGGAGACCAAGGGCGTACGCTTACGCTCGATAGCGGACGGCAAGCAGGTTCACCTGCTTCCGGGTCCTGCCGGGCTCTACACCCTGGGCCCCAGCCTGGACGCCACGGGAGACGCCGAGTCCTGGCGGCGCATCGTTCTTCTTGACGTTTTGGCCCGACATGCCCGTTCACGCGGCCTGGACGCCCAGGTGGCGGCCGGGCTGGCCGATATGGACGACCGGGCCCTGGCCGCCGCGCGTACGGCAAAGCTCAGCCGTGAAGCCTACGTTGAGCAGGCCACCCGGGAGCTTGCCGGCCTGGCCGCCAAGCTGGGCGCCACTGTCTCGTTCCCCATGGCTTCGAATGACCTTGAGCGCATGCTGGAATTGACCCGCTCGCTCATGCGCAAGGGGTTGTGCTACGAGAAGCTTCGGTCCGTGTATTTCGACGTGGCCCGCGACAAGGGCTACGGCGGCCTTTCCCATGCGAACCTGGGCAAACTGGCCCTGGGAAAGACCGTGGACCTGGCCGCGTACCTCAAGGACAATCCGCAGGACTTCACCCTGCTGAAAAGGGTCAGCCTCCAGGATCTGAAGCTCGGCCAGGTGGTTCAGACAGAGTGGGGCGCCGTCCGGCCGAGCTGGTTCCTCCAGATGGCCGTCTGTGCGCTTGGCGGACTGTCGCGCCTTTCCGTGGTCCTGGCCGGGGAAGGCCACCTGTTCCCGCACTTGGAGAACCTCCGGGCCATCTGGAGTCTGGCCGGGGGCGTCAAACCCGAAGCCTGGCTCACCAGCGGTTCGGTGCGCGGCCCTGAAGGTGAGCCTGGTCTGGAGGGCATCGCCCAGCGTGTGGGAGGCTTCCACGCCGCCCGGCTGTGGCTTCTCTCCGTGCACTACCGCAGACCCCTGGACGCCACGGAAAAGACCCTGGCCATGTGGGCGGCCAACTGGCGCAAGGTGCGCGACGCCGCGGCCAACCTCTCGCACACCGCCCTGGGCGCGGAGCAGGCTTCCGCCGAAGCCTCGGCAGCCGTGGAAGATTTACGCCGGGAGCTTGACGCCGCCCTGGACGACGACCTTGGCCTTCACCACTTCTGGCCCAAGCTCTTCGCCTACTGCCGCAAGGCCAATGCAAGCGCGTCAGGCAAGAAGGCCTCCGCCGCCGATGCCGCCGCCTATCTGGAAGGGCTCAAGGCCGTGGACACGGTGCTTGGCATTTTGGACGATTCCCAGCTTCCCCTGGCTCGGGCCAACTGGCCAAGCCAGGCTGTGGATCTGGCGGAAAAGCGGGAGAAAGCTCGGGCTGCCAAGGATTTCAAGCTGGCCGACGAATTGCGCGCCGAGATAGAAGCTCTTGGACTCAAGGCCGAGGACACCCCGGCCGGCATGAGATTGTATAAAGCAAGGTATTAAGAGCAGGGCGCTGCCCTGCACCCGCCAGGGGGATGATCCCCCTGGACCCTCAATATGCTTCGCGGGCCTGATGACCGGGAACCGGTCATCAGGCCCGCGAAGCTATAAGGGATTCCAAAGGGCCAGTGGCCCTTTGGCCGCCGGAGGCTTTCTTATTCTCTCTGGCTTGTCACAGTGGCAAAGAAAAAGGCCCGGACACGCGCCGGGCCTTTTGTATTATCGTTAGCGCCGGGGCCAGCTTACCAGACCATGCGCATCTTCACGCCCTCACCGTTCAAGTACTCTTTCAGCTGGGTGATAGTGTACTCGCCGTAGTGAACGATGGACGCGATGAGCGCGGCGCTGGCTTTGCCCTCGGTCAGGGCGTCCAGCATGTGCTTGGGCGATCCGGCCCCGCCCGAGGCGATCACCGGGATGGTCACGGCTTCGCTTATCATGCGCGTGAGTTTCAGTTCGTATCCGGCCTTGGTGCCGTCTGCGTCGATGGAGTTCACGCAGAGCTCGCCCGCGCCCAGGGCCTCCACGGTCTTGGCCCATTCGATGGCGTCCAGGCCCATCTTCTTGCGGCCGCCGTGGATGACGATCTCGTAGCCGGAGGGAATCTGTTCGCTCACGCCCACATTGAGCACGTCCATGCCCACCACCACACATTGCGATCCGAAGGCGGCCGCGCCCTCGCTTATGATGTCAGGTGTTTTCACGGCAGCGGAGTTCACGGAGATCTTCTCCGCCCCGGCCATGAGAACGGCCCGCATGTCTTCCACTGTGGAGATGCCGCCGCCCACGGAAAAGGGAATGAATATCTTGGAGGCGACTTTTTCCACCACCTTGAGCATGATGCCCCGGCCCTCGGAAGAGGCGGTGATGTCGTAGAACACGATCTCGTCCGCGCCTTGCTCGTAGTAGGCCTTGGCGGTTTCCACCGGGTCGCCGATGTCCACGTTGCCCAAAAACTTCACGCCCTTGGTGAGCTTGCCGTCGCGGACGTCCAGGCAGGGGATGACGCGCTTACTGAGCATTGGACACCTCCCCGCAATATTTGGCGAAATTCGATAAGAGCCGAAGCCCGGGGCGGCCGGATTTTTCCGGGTGGAACTGGACGGCCCACAAGCCGGGACGGCCGTGCAGGGAGCAGAAATTCATGCCGTAGAAGGTGGTGCCGAGCACGAACTGGGCTTTGGGAACCGGGTAGTAGCTGTGCACGAAATAGAATTCGGAGTCCGCGTCTACGCCGTCGAACAGCTCGCAGGGCTTGGTGAGCGCCACCTTGTTCCAGCCCATGTGGGGGATGCGGATGGGCTGGCCGTCCTCTTCGGTGAGGGCCCGGTTGAACATGGCGCACTCGCCGGGAACGATGCCCAGGGCTTTGGTGTCATTCTCCTCGGAGTAATCCAGGAGTATCTGGCAGCCCACGCAGATGCCCAGAAGGGGCTTTTTCGAATCCACGATGGAGCGCAGCACATCGTCCAGGCCCGTGCTGGTCAGTTCGTCCATGGCCTGACCGGCCGCGCCCACGCCGGGAAAGATGACGCCGTTTGCCTTGAGCAGGGTATCGGGGTCTGCGGTGATTTGGCAGGGGATTCCAAGATAATCCAGGGCGCGGCGGACCGATGTCTGGTTGCCGGCCTTGTAGTCGAGAATGGCGAGCATGGCTTCCTCCGTGCGCGGTTGCTAGTAGAATTTCCTGGCGGAGGCAAGGGGCCGGGCGTCTTGAGTTTTGGAGACGCCTTGCCTAGTGTCTGGCCGCTTTGGCTGTTGGAGAGGGAAGCCTCCGGCGGCCAGAGAGGGCGCCGCCCTCTCTGGACTCTCCCGCCAAAGGTTGACTCGGGCCGTCCTGGCCCTCGCCCTGCGGGCGCTGCAAGCAGCGCCTAATTCCGCTGTCCTGCGGAATTGTCGTCGCCCTTTGGAATCCCTTTCGGCTACGCGTGAATCACCGGCCAGCCGTGGTTCATGCGAAGCATTGAGGGTCCAGGGGGATCATCCCCCTGGCGGGTGCAGGGCGGCGCCCTGCCGGGGTTTGGGGTGGAACCCCAAGTAAACTGGAGGTCATTTGATGATAAAGACTTTGCTTCTGTCGGTCGTCCTGACCGCATGCACGGCGAGCGCGGCTATGGCCCAAAGCGGAGGCTACATGGAATGTACAGCCTGTCAGCTCGTTCTCGGATTGGTGGAGGCTTCCGCAGGTGACGGGCAGAACATTGTGGTGGACGCGAGCAAGCAGTGTTCGCTCCTGCCCCCTGGTGACCGCGATGCCTGCGTGAAGTTCTACGCGGCCATGGGCCCCAAGTTCATACAGGCCCTCAAGGACCGGCGTGCCAAGGGAGAGGGCTTGGATGCCATCTGCCGGGCCATGTCCTATTGCCAGTAGCGAGTTGACAATACATCGAATTATGATGTGACGTAGCGAAATACGCGAGCCTATTTAAACAAGAACAAATGGCCGGGGGATCGCTCACCCGGCCGTTTCAGTTGATACGAGGTGGTCAGGCTATCGTTTTCCTTGCTTGTGATGGAATATCTTCGCTTCGGTTTTGAGTTGGTTCTTGTCCAGGTGGGCGTAGCGGTTCACAGCGCTTCGCGCCAATGTGGCGACGATGCGGGACAGGTCGGATCCCTCCCAGGTTTCCCTGAATGCAGGCACTTCAAGCACGGCTGCTGAGATCGTGTATCCATTTGGTACGTCCGGAGCCAGGGCCACATCTTCAAATCGAACCGCCCCGGGCTTGCCCAGGGCGTCGGAGAGAAGGGTGGAAGCCATCTCCGCAAAAAACTTACGCACATCCTCCGTGGACTCTGCCCTGTCCATTCGCTCCCTGAATCCTGGCGCCACGGTTTGCTCAAGACGGGTGAAGGAAATCTGACGGGTCATCTGCTCCTCCTTGCCGCCGCAGCTCAACGGTCGGCTCTGACACATGCCTGAAGGATAGCATATTGCGGCGAACGGTCAAACCGGTTTCGTGAAATGACGAAGAGGGTAATGTGGAATACTGAGCCATCTGTGCGTGGAGAACGGCCCGTGACCTTGATCTCGTCTTGGAAAAAGCGTAGCTATTAGACTAGAAATTTCCCCCTGTTCGTTAACAATCGAGGAGTGCCGATGAATATACTGATGGTGGTCACCTCCCACGACAAGTTGGCGGACACCGGGCGAAAGACGGGCTTCTGGCTGGAAGAGCTGGCCGCTCCGTATTACGTGTTCAGGCAGGCGGGCGCGGACGTTGTTCTGGCTTCGCCCAAGGGAGGACGGCCTCCGGTGGACCCCGGGAGCGTTGTTCCCGAAGCCATGACGGACACGGCCAGGCGCTTTCTGGACGATCCTGAGGCCCAGGCGGCGCTGTCCTCCACGGTGAAACTCGCCGGAGTTTCAGCCGAGGGTTTCGACGCGGTGTTCTATCCCGGCGGGCACGGCCCGCTTTGGGATCTGGCCGAGAACAAGGACTCCATAGCGCTCATCGAGGCCTTTTACGCCAAGGGAAAGCCCGTGGGCGCGGTGTGCCATGGCCCGGCCGTGCTTCGCCGCCCAAGGAAGGCAGACGGGTCTCCCCTGGTGTCTGGCAAGGCGGTCACGGGTTTCACCAACAGCGAGGAACAGGCCGTGGGGCTCTCTCAGGTGGTGCCTTTCAGTATTGAAGACGAGTTGACGGCCAATGGGGCCAAGTTCGAGAGCGCGGCCAACTTCCAGCCGTACGCCGTGGCGGACGGCAACCTGGTTACCGGGCAGAACCCGGCGTCCTCCGAGGCGGCCGCCAGGCTGCTGCTGAAGCTTCTCGCCTAACTCAGACTACTTAAAAAAAGAAAAGGCCGTGGATGCGTCTGCAACGCGTCCACGGCATGTGTTGTTTGGGGGAGTTCTAGCGGCGTTTGCCCGGGGTGAACCGCTTGGGGTCGATGTTGTGCTTCTTCACCTTGTAGTTGATGATGCGGTAGCTCTCGCGAAGATCCTTGGCAGCCTGGAACATGTTGCCTTTGGCCTTCTTCAGGGCCTCGATCAAAAGCTCCTTCTCGAACTGGTCCACTGCTTCGCCAAAGGAGAGGGTGGCCTCGGTGTTGGAGCTTTCGGCGGTCTGCAGGGTCGGGGGCAGATGGTAGGCCCTGATCACGCCGTCTTCGGACTGGTCGAAGGCCCGCTCCATGCAGGAGCGCAGCTCGCGAACGTTGTCCGGCCAGTGGTACTGGCTGATGAGGTCTATTGCAGGCGTGGAGATGCGCTTGAATTCCCTGCTCTCGGTGGCGGCGAATTCCTCCAGAAAGTATTCGGCCAGAGGGAGCACGTCGCCAGCCCTGTCGCGCAGCGGCGGGACGTAAATGGTGACGACCGAGAGGGCGTAGTAGAGGTCTTCCAGGAAATCCCCGCTGTTCACCAGGTCTTCCAGATTGGCCCGGCTGGAGGCGATGACGCGCACATCCAGGGGGATGGGCTGGTCGGAGCCGATGCGGTGGGCAACCCCGTCCTGAAGGAAACGCAAGA
Organism: Desulfovibrio sp.; assembly: GCA_016208105.1. Taxonomy (NCBI): domain Bacteria; kingdom Pseudomonadati; phylum Thermodesulfobacteriota; class Desulfovibrionia; order Desulfovibrionales; family Desulfovibrionaceae; genus Desulfovibrio; species Desulfovibrio sp. The sequence goes on along the minus strand of JACQYS010000029.1, from coordinate 146,480 downwards.
GGCCCTGCTGGGTCTCCTGGGTCATTTCCTCAACGTCTTCGATATAAAGGGTGCCGCCCTGGGCCAGTTCCAGCGCCCCGCGCTTGGACTGGGTGGAGCTTGAGGCCTCGCCTTTTTGAATTCCGAACGTGGCCCGGAAGATGGCATCCGGCGGCTCGGCCGAGCAGACCAGGCGATGGAACGTGCGCTTGCGCCTGGAACTCTGGCCGTGGAGGGCCTTGGCCAGGTATTCCTTGCCTGTGCCTTCCTCGCCGCGCAAGAGCACGGGCGAGTCGTTCTGGGCGGCCTGGTCGATCTGCCTGAGCACAAGCCGCATGCTTTTGGAAACAGCCACAACCTTGTGCTTGATCTGGGCCTCGGCCACGGCCTCGGGTTCGGGCTTGGCTTTGGCCCGGGGCTTGACCAATTCGTCGCGCAGACGCTCCGCCGTCAGGGCGAAAACGCCGCCGGCGGCCATCATGAAATCCCTCTGGCGCTCCAGAAAGACCGGCGGGGCTTTGGCGACGTCGGCACAGAGCGCGCCCATGGCGATGCTCTGGCCCGAATACTTCTGGCCGGGCACCACGACCGGGACGCAGATGAAGGCCAGGTTCTCGAGCTCTCCGGCCGGGCGGCCGTAGAAGTCGGGATGGTCGGCCATGTTCTCGATGATGACCGACTGGCGCGTGGCCAGGGTCTGGCCGATGACAATGGGGCCGGGACCCTGGGGGGTGCCGAAGAAGGCTTCCTGCCCGCGCGAAAGCGACAGGCGCAGATTCTTGAGCGGCACGTCCAAAAGCTCAAGATACACCCTGTGGTAGTTCATCGTCTCAACGAGCCTCGCCAGCATGACGTCCAGGCAGTCCCTGGCGGGCCGCGAAGGAACGGATTCGTCGAGCAAGGCTCTCAGAGCGGTGAGGAACTTTTGCGACAGGCTCTCGCCGGAAGAGAAGACATTCATACGAGACTCCCGATCAGCCGAGGACTGCTTTGGCGCCGAGCTCCAGGGCTTTGAGGTTCACCTCCGCCAGCGCGGGCTTCAAGTACTTGCGCACCGAACGCTCCAGGGCGTCCATGCCAAACGGCAGGGCCTTTACCGCGCAAGCGGCTCCCAGAAGCACGGTGTTGGCGCTCTGTGCGGCTCCAGCCTCCTCGGCCAGTGTCCGGCACGGCAGAAACAGCGCCTGGGAAGCCACGGCCTGCGCCTTGGCGCGAACGTCGTCCAGCGCGGGGTAGCTTGCCTTGCCCGTTGCCACCGAAAGGGGAGGCAATGACTCGGAATTGCTGATGAGCTTTCCGCCCGGTTTCAGATAGCACAGGGCCCGCAAGGTCTCCAGGAGTTCGAAGCCAAGCAGGACGTCGGCTTCGCCATGAGTGATTTTGGGGCTCAAATAGCCGATGAGAACGGTGGATTCCACCACGCCGCCACGCTGGGCCATGCCGTGGATCTCTCCGGATGTTACCGGCAGGCCTTCGTCCAAGGCGGTAAGCGACACGAGCTTGGTGGCGGTCAAGGTTCCCTGGCCGCCCACCCCGGTGAAGAATATACGTGCGCGCTGCATCTTAAGCGCCCCTTTTCTTTGCCTTGAAGGACTTGTCCAGTTGGAGGCAGAACATGCATCCCGAGCACATAGCTTCGTCCACGCGCACGGCGCCGCCCTCTTTGAGGAAGGCCGGACAGGCCAAAGTGTTCAGCACGTTCAGGCATCCTTCGCTTTGTGCGGCAACGGTGGCCGTCTGGGGTTTGCCCTTGCCGCTGGTCCGCCGCTCGTGGATGACGCACGGATCGCGGAAGATGATGACCCGGGGGCCTTTCTTGGCCTTCATGTCTTCCAGGGCCTTTTTGGCGGCCTTGTGGTTGAACGAACTCAAGGTCACCACGCTCTTTACGCCGCAGGCCGCAACCAGGGGCTCGATCTCGATGGGGCGCTCATTGGGGCCGATGGCCGTGTGGTCCACGCCCGGGTGGGGCTGGTGGCCGGTCATGGCCGTGGTGCGGTTGTCCAGGATGATCACCAGGATGTCGTGGTCGTTGTAGACCGCGTTTATGAGCCCTGTGATCCCGGAGTGGAAGAACGTGGAGTCGCCGATGAAGCCGATGGTGGTCTTTCCGCTGGCCGTGGCGAAGCCGGAACCAGTGGAAATGCTCGACCCCATGCACAAGAGGAAATCGGCGGCGGACAAGGGAGGCAAAAGCCCCAGAGTATAGCAGCCGATGTCTGAGGAGTAGAAGGCGTCGTCCCCGAAGACTTCGCGCACAGTGAAGTAGGAGGCCCGGTGCGAGCAGCCGGAGCAGAGGTTGGGCGGGCGCATGGCCAGGCCCTGCATGGGCGCGCAGTGGTCAGCGGTGCGGCCTTGGCGGCCGCAGGCCAGGCGCAGCGCATGGCGGACCATGTCCGTGGAGTATTCGCCCCAGGCAGGCAGGTTCTCGCTCTTGCCGATCACTTCCAGGCTTACGCCCTCGCGCTGGAGAAGCGCCCGGATGTGGTTCTCGACCAAAGGCTCGAGCTCTTCCAGGATCAGTATTTTGGAGAGCCCCTTGGCGAAGTTCAGAATCAGGCCGTCGGGCATGGGGTAGCTGAAACCAAGCTCCAGCACTTTCACGGAGCCTTCCATTCCCTCTTCCAGCAGGGCGTCCGACAAGTAACAGCGGCAGATTCCCGATGCGATGACGCCCAGGGTCCCCTGGCCGCTCACCTTGTTCCAGGGAGACTGTTCTGCTTCCTGGCGGATTGCGCTCAGACGATCCAGCAGCTGGCGGTGCTGCACCCTGGAATGTGCCGGAATGGGCACGAACTGCTGCAAATTGCGCGCGAAAGGCTTGAAGGACTTTTCCTTGGGCAGGTTGCCGAGTGTCACCGGCCCGCGCACGTGGTTGACCCTGGTGGTGGTGCGCAAAAGCACCGGCTGTCCGGTGCGGGCCGCCAGGTGCAGGGCGTCGCGGGTCATGTCCTTGCATTCCTGGGCGGTGGCCGGCTCGAAGCAGGGCAGTCCGGCCAGGCGGGCGTAATAACGGTTGTCCTGCTCGTTCTGGCTGGAATGGCATCCGGGGTCGTCCGCGGAGAGAAGAACCAGTCCGCCGGGCGCGGTGATGTAGGAGAGGGTGAGCAAGGGGTCGGCCGCCACGTTCACGCCCACGTGCTTCATGGTCACCAGGGTGGGCGTTCCCGCCAGGGCCGCGCCGGCCCCCACTTCCAAGGCGACCTTCTCGTTGGTGGAATACTCGAAGCGGTACTCGCCCTCGCGTGAGAGCCTGAAGAACGTGTCAGGCACTTCGGAGGAGGGAGTCCCGGGGTAGCAACTCACAAACCCGACGCCGCCCTCGAGGGCGCCTCGGACAATGGCCTCGTTCCCAAGCAGCAGCAAAGACTCGCCCGGGGTATCGGCCAACAGGGGGCTTGGCATGGATGCTGATCCTTTGAGACGGTTATTTCATTTTGGCTTTGATTTCGTCGATCTTGGCCTCGTAGAAGGCCTTGTTGCCTCCGGCGCCCAGGTCCTTCATCCGCTCGTAAGCGGCCAGGGCTTCGCCCCAGGCCTGGGCTTCCTCGGCCACCACCGCGAGCTGGCGGGCGACCACGGGCTGGAATCCCTTGGGAGCCTTGGGCAGAAAGTCGGAAAGAATCTTCACGGACTGAGCCTTGTCTCCGCCGAGGGCCACGGCGGTGGCGCGGCCCATGACAGCCAGTTCGCGGATGCCGTCGGGACCGGTGATGGAAAGCTGGTTCCAGGCGTCGGCTGCCTTGTCAAAAGCGCTCTGCTCCTGGGCGGTGCGGGCGATTTCCAGAAGCGCCGCTCCCTTGGTGGAGGCCGGGGCGTTCTTGAAGTATGCTTCCAGGGCAGCCAGGCGTTCGGGGCCGGTCTGGGTGGAGATGATGGCTCCCAGCTCGTTCTCGGCCTTGATCTTGGCCTGTTTGGCGCTCTGGTCGTACCAGACGTAGGCTCCCACGGCCAACACGGCCGCGATCACCGCAACGACGGCGGTACGCCAGTATTGGGACACAAAACGCGCCAGGGGGGTCATCTGCTCGGGACGGTCGAAAGTAATGTCTGCCATGTGGTGCCGTATCTCTAGTATTGAGGATTTAAAAAAAACCGCCGCTTACGCGGTGGAGGGCCGAAAGGCGTTTCATCTATACCTAAAGCCCCCTGACTGTCAAAAGGCTCTCGTTGACGAGGGTGCGGGGCCAAGGCTATCTGTGGCCTTCACCCCATCGGAGGACCCATGAGCATTCATGATCAGATGAAGGCGCTGGCAGGCCAAGCCAAGAACGCGTCCCGTTTTATGGCCAAGGCCCCTGGTGCGGCCAAGGACAAGGCTTTGACAATCCTGGCCGGTCTGTTGGAGTCGCGTGCGGATTTCATCGCCGAAGCCAACGCGAAAGACATTGCCAAGGCAGAATCTGCCGGCATGGATTCAGCCAAGCTTGATCGTCTTCGCCTGTCGCCAAAGGTCCTGGCGTCAATGGCCAAGGCCTGCCTGGACGTTGCGGCCATGCCCGATCCGGTCGGGGCAATAGAAACCATGTGGCAGCGGCCCAACGGGCTCATGGTCGGGAAAATGCGCATTCCCCTTGGCGTGGTGTGCATGATCTACGAGTCGCGGCCCAACGTCACCGTGGATTCGGCCATCCTGTGCCTGAAGGCGGGCAATGCCGTAGTCCTGCGCGGCGGGTCCGAGGCGTTTCATTCCAATATGGCCCTGGCGGCCCTTTTGAGCCAGGCCCTGGAAGAGGCCGGGCTGCCCGGCGGAGCCGTGCGCCTGGTGGACACCACCGACCGCGCCGCCGTGCCGGCTCTGTGCAAGCTGGACGAGTATATCGACGTCATGATCCCCCGTGGCGGCGAAGGACTCATCCGCTCGGTGGTCGAAGCGGCCACCATGCCGGTTCTCAAACACTACAAGGGCGTCTGCCATATCTATGTGGATGAGGATGCCGACCTGGAAGGGGCGGTGACCATCGTGGACAATTCCAAGTGCCAGCGCCCCGGCGTGTGCAACGCCTTGGAATGCCTGCTGGTCAGCCGCGCCGCCGCGTCCGTCCTGCTCCCCAGGCTGGCCGAGTCCCTTGGCAAGCGCGGCGTTGAGTTCAGGGCTTGCCCCGCGTCTCTTCCTCTGCTCGGTCCCACGGCCAAACCCGCCACCGAGGCCGACTGGGGCTATGAATTCCTGGACTACGTTCTGGCCGTGCGCGTTGTCGAGAACATGGACGCCGCTCTGGAGCATATCGCGGCCTACGGCTCCAACCATACAGAATGCATTCTCACGGCCAACCACGACCGGGCCATGCGCTTTTTGCGCGAGGCGGACGCCTCCATGGTGGGCATCAACTGCGCGACCCGCTTCAACGACGGCGGTGAACTGGGTCTTGGCGCCGAGATCGGCATCAGCACCTCCAAGCTGCACGCGTATGGCCCCATGGGGGTCAAGGAACTCACCAGCCTGAAATTCGTTGTGTTCGGGCAGGGGCAGGTGAGGGGGTAGTGACCGGCGAGGTTCTCATTGCGGGCCTGATCCCTTTGGGCCTGAGTGCGGGCGGGAGGTAATACCGATGTCGCGCCTGGGCATTCTGGGCGGCTCGTTCAACCCGGTGCATGTGGCTCATGTCCGTCTTGCCGTGGAAATGGCCGAGGCCTTGAACCTGGACCGGGTCGAACTCATTCCGGCAGCCAGGCCTCCCCATAAATCCGACGGGGGCATGCTGCCCTTCGAGCTTCGGGCCGAGCTTCTTTCCTTGGCCATTCAAGGCATGGAAAGCTTGCGCGTCAATCTCATGGAGGCCGAGCGTCCCGGTCCGTCCTACACCTGGGATACCTTGACAGAGCTCGCAGTCAGAAATCCCGAAGACGACATCCATTTCATCATGGGGGCGAGCGACCTATTAAACCTGCACTCGTGGAGGCACGGCACGGAACTCGGCAGCCTGGCAAATCTGGCCGTGGCCACCCGGGATCATCTGGGAAGGGCGGAGGTGGAAGCCTATCTCGCGGCCAGGCCGGAGATCCGTTGCGAACCGGACGGTCCGGGCCGGTGGCGCATGGACTCCGGCAAACGCATCGAACTCGTTGACATTCCACGCCTTGACATCAGCGCCTCCTTTGTAAGAGAGCGTTTCCGGCGCGGGGCGAACCTGCGTTTTCTCATCCCTCGCACAGTCGAGGAGCAACTCAACCGCCAGAGGGACCAGATCCTCAAGATATGGTCTTGAGTTTGGCCCTATGGAAAAGGTTATAGCGTGAATCATGTCTTTTCGGGCCGGAGGCTCGTGGCAGCCTGCTGCTCGGTCTTTTTTTGCCTGGTCCTCTGCATCCCCTTGACCGCTCAGGTCTTGAACCTGGCCCCCCAGGGGAAACTCGCGGAAGCCACCAATTCTCCATTTCCTGATTTCGCATGGAATTTTGATGTGTTCAAAGCCATGGGAAAGAGCATGGCTTCGGGCTGGCTGGACAAGAACTTTCCCTTACGCGGGCTTCTCATCCGCTGGTACAATTACTCTTCAGCCACCCTGTTCGGCTCCATATCCGGGAATTCGCCGGTTGTTGTCGGCAAGGAGGGGTGGCTTTACCTGGCCAAGGACCGGACCATAGACGTTCTGGAAGAACACCGCGCCGTAAAGCCGCTCACAGAGCCACAACTGAAGCATCTGGCCTCCATCTACGAGGAGCGCAAGGCCTGGCTTGCCGAGCGGGGCATCAAGTATCTGGTGGTCATAGCTCCCAACAAGAACACCCTGTACCCGGAATACCTGCCCGATGAATTCAAGCAGGTGGGCCAGTCTTCGCGCATGGAGCAGGTCATGGCTTTTCTTGAAGCCAAGACGGACCTCAATGTGCTGGACCTACGCCTGGTGCTTCAGGAAGCCAAGAAGACCGCGCAGGTGTTCTACGCAACGGACAGCCATTGGAACGCCCGGGGCGCCTTCCCGAGCTACCAGGCGGTGATCGAGCGCCTGGGCAGGGATTTCCCGAAATTAAAGCCCATGAGCGCCGACGAGTTTTATCCCCAGGACTACACCTTTCTGGGCGGGGACTTGTCCTACATGGTGGGGCTTGAGGAATTGGTCACCGAACACAAGGTATTCATGCTGCCCAAGAAACCTCTGTCCGCCAGGGGCGTGAGCACGGGGATTTTCAAGCCTGGCTATACGCAGCCGGCCCAGGCCTCCTTGCGAGGCGACGTCCCGGGGCTGCCCAAGGCGGTTTTTTTCCACGATTCGTATTTCTGGGACATCCTGGGATTTCTGGGCGAGCACTTCAGCCGTTCCGTCTATGTATGGATGAGGCCCGGGCTTGGCGGGAAACAGGGCCTGTTCGACAAGGAACTCATCGAGTCCGAGAAGCCTGACGTGGTGGTGGAGCAGGTCGCCGAGCGGTTCTTCCTGCCGCAGGTGGTCAAGGCTCCGGTCGCGGGGGATGCCCAATGAGGTCGCTTGTTACGGCTTTGCTTTTGGTGCTCGTTTCTTTCGCGCAGGCCTTGGCCGTCCCGGTAGAGAATCCGTTCGCGGGCTTGTCCGGGGAGTTGAGGATAACAGGGAGCGACGTGGGTCTCATCGCGGCGCGCGAGGCTGCCGAGAAGATTATGGCCCAGAATCCGTCTGTGAAGATAACCTTCACCTTGACCGGGCCAGGCATGGGGCTAAGGCGCGTCCGCTTCCGCCAGGCGGATATCTGCCTGTATGACCGCAATCCGCCTGAGGCACACCAGCAGCAGGGGGCAAGCCTCTCTTTCGTTGCCTACGGAGTGGATCCGGTGGTCGTTGTGGTCAATCCGGTCAACACCGTCGGTCCTCTCTCGATTGATCAGCTCCGCCTGCTCTTCAGCGCCAAGATAAGGACGTGGGAATCCGTGGGTGGCGGCTCGTATCCCGTCATGCCGATTTACATCGAAGCTTCCGAGATCGAGGGAAAACCCGACACCAAGCCCGGCAATGTCAGCGTGTCCAGCCAGCCCGCCATGCGGTTCACCCTTGGAAGAAACAAGGAGACCCTCGGGTTCATCAGCATGCGCGACCTGGACGCCACGCTCAAGCCGGTGGCCCTGGAGGGTGTCGCGCCGGACTTGGAGGCCTTCAAGGCCGGACGCTACAGGGTATACAGATTGATGTACGCGGCCATGGGCACGGACCCGTCGCCCCTGGCCGCCGCGTTCATGCGGTACATGGCTGGCCCCCAGGGACAGGCCTTGCTTGAAGCTACGGGCTATCTGCCCTTGGCCGCGAAGCCCGCCTGGGAGACGGTGTTGCCCGTGGGCGAGCCGGATAGAATCGCTCTGGGATGGTAGCTTAGCCTTTACAATGTCCCAGAAAGGCTTAAAATACACTGAAACCTGAAAAGCGACGGACGATACCCGTGTTCCAGCCTCGACCAGTGAAGCCCCGTTCTTCATCCCCACATGCTTGAGCTCCTCCTGGCCATCGCCTTTGCCCTGGTTCTGACCTCGTTTTGCTCCCTGAGCGAAGCGGTGCTCTATTCGCTCCGCTGGAGCTGGATAGAACGCATGCGCGCCGAGGGGAAACGCTCGGGCGAGATCATGTACCAGATGCGCATGAACATAGAAAAACCCATCACTGCCATCCTCACGGTGAACACCATGGCCTGTGCCGCCGGGTCAGCCGTGGCGGGCGCACTGGCCGTCGGGGTGCTGGGCGACGAACAGCTCATCTATTTCACGGCGTTGTTTTCGGTGTTCATTCTCGTTTTCGGGGAGATTCTTCCGAAGACCATGGGCGTTGCCTATGCGAGAAGGCTCAGTCCCGTTCTGGCCGGCCCTCTGAAGTTCATGGTGACGGTGCTCACCCCGGTGATTTGGGCCAGCGGCTTCCTGGTGAACCTGGTCAAACCCAAATCCAAGGGACCGGACGCATCGGAAGACGACATCCGGGCCATGGTCAGGCTCACCAGCCGTGCCGGCAAGATTAACGCCCTGGAAGAGATGTCCATCACCAACATACTTGCTCTGGACACCAAGCAGGTTCGCCAGATAATGACCCCGCGCACGGTGGTGTTCTCGCTTTCAGCGGATACGACGGTGGCCCGGGCCAGGGAGGAGAATCCACTCTGGCCCCACAGCCGCGTTCCGGTCTACGAAGCGGACGACCCGGAGAACGTTGTCGGCATCGCCTTCAGGCGTCAGGTTTTTGAGGCCCTGGCCAATGACCAGCATGGGCTCAAGCTTTCCCAGATAATGAAGCCGGTGCAGTTCGTTTTGGACACCATGTCCTTGGATAAGGTTCTCATTCGCTTTATCGAGTCCAAGATGCACCTGTTCGTGGTTCTGGACGAATACGGCGGGGTGTGTGGCGTGATCACGCTCGAGGACGTCCTGGAGGAAATCCTTGGCAAGGAAATCGTTGACGAGACCGATGAGGTCGCGGATATGAGAGAGCTGGCCAGGGTGCGCCGGGAACAGCTTCTTCGTGACCAGACACCGGGTGGGGGGAATTGATGGCGGGAAACAGCAAGACAGGCGTGTACGCGGCCGCGGCGTTTCTTTTTCTCGGAGGTCTCGGCTGGCTCATCTACTCCGGGCTGGATGAAGGTTCGGTCTATTTTCTCAATGTGAGCGAGGCCCTGGCCGTCACCCCCGAGAAGCTCGGGCAGGCAAGGCTTTTCGGCACCGTGGCCGAGGAAGGATTGACCACCGCCCCCGGAGGGCTTGGCGTGAGTTTCACCCTCCTTGACAAGGACGACAAGGCCAAGACGCTCCTCGTGGAGTACAAGGGGGCCGTTCCCGATACCTTCAAGCCTGGTGTCGAGGTCATAGTGGAGGGGGGGATGACCCCTGGCAAGGGAGTCTTCGGGGCCACCACGCTCATGACCAAGTGTCCGTCCAAATACCAGAAAGAAAACCGCAAAGAGACCCGGGGCTGAGAAAGCCGCCGGGGCCTACGCCCTAAGGGGGAATCGTATGCATTTTGCCGCCCATTGGGCGCTTTTGTTGTCTCTTATCGGTGCGTTGGCCTTGGCAGGGCTCGCTGCATGGCAGCTGTTCAACAAAGATCCCGGGAAGGCCTCCTGGCTCGAGGCCGGGCAGAGCGTGCTTTTCTCGGTTCTGACGGCCGTGTCCGTGGTGCTCTTCATCGCCCTGTACAAGCGTGATTTCTCCTACGAATACGTCTACAGTTATTCCGACCGCGTTCTGCCGCTCTTCTACGCACTTACGGCGTTCTGGGCCGGGCAGGCCGGTTCTCTGCTTTTCTGGGCCTGGATGACCGCGCTTTTCGGCCTGGCCTTCTCCATGACCCGGGGCTACGGACGGCTCGCGCCTGAAACCAAGGTGCATTTCTGGATGTTCTTCCTGGCTGTGGAGGCCTTTTTTCTTCTTCTGCTCACGGGGCCGAGCAACCCGTTCTTGAAGCTCATGCCCGCGCCCATGGACGGCAAGGGGCTCAATCCGCTTCTGCAGAACCCCGGGATGATATTTCATCCGCCGCTCTTGTTTCTCGGCTATGCGGGATTCGCCGTGCCCGGCTGCCTGGCCTTGTCCTCTTGGATTACCGGTGAGAAGACCTCCTGGCTTGCCAACACCCGTGGCATAACCATCGTTTCCTGGATAATGCTCACGGCAGGCATCGTCCTGGGCTGCTGGTGGGCCTACATGGAGCTGGGGTGGGGCGGCTATTGGGCCTGGGACCCGGTGGAGAACGCCTCGCTCATCCCCTGGTTCTCGGCCACGGCCTTCATACACACGGCGGTGGTGGAATCGCGCCGGGGGGCGCTTAAGCGCACCAACGTGATCCTCATGGCCCTGACCATGCTGCTCTGCTTCTTCGCCACCTATCTGGTGCGCAGCAACGTGATCGAATCCCTGCACGCCTTCGGCGAGGGCGGGGTGGGGCGGCCGCTCCTGACGTTTATTCTCGTTGGCTTGGCGGTGACACTCGTCGTCGGCTTCACCGGAAAGCCAGCTACCGCCTCTAAACCCATGTCCGGGCTGGTTTCCCTTCCGGGCATGCTGGTGGCCCTGGCCTGGCTGCTCATGGCCTGCGCCGGGGTGGTGTTCCTTGGGACCCTGTGGCCGGTGATCTCCAAGCTGTGGAGCGCCAACCCCGTGGGCCTGGACGCCAACTTCTACAACAGGGTGTGCAACCCGCTCTTCGTTGTGGTGGGCGTCATTCTGGCGTTCTGCCCGTGGCTCAGCTGGAAGGACGGCCTGCGCGAACCCCGTTGGGCCATGGTTGCCCTGGTGGCCATGCTCGCCTCGGCTGCCGCGTTTTTCACCATGGGGTACCGCAAGCCTGTTCCGCTGGTCGGCATGGCCTCGGCCGTGTCCGCGCTGGTGAGCCTGGCCATGCTGCTTGCCACCTCCAGGGCCGCCCGAAACCTGAAAGGCGGGCTCGGGGCCTGGATGCTGCACGCCGGCCTGGCCCTGGTGCTGTTGGGCGTTGCCTTCTCCGGCCCCTACCAGCAGTCCAAGGAAGCTATCGTCTCTCCCGGCCAGTCCGTGGAACTGGGTGAATACAAGCTGACCTACGTGGACCTGGAGGAATTCTCCACTCCCGGTTACGGCGGGGGCAGGGCCAAGATCGATGTCAGCAAAGACGGCAAAGCCCTGGGCGAGCTGACTCCGGAGAGGCGCATCTACAAGAACTTCCCTCAGCCTTTTGCCGAAGTCTCCGTGATTCCATCGTTTGGCGAGGAACTCTACGCCACCCTCCTGGCCTATACCGGGGACAAGGGCGCCAGCATCAAGGTGAGCATCAACCCCCTGGTGAACTGGTTCTGGATCGGCGGAACGCTCATGTGCCTGGCTGGTTTTTTGTGCCTGGGGCGCGCCCAGAGCCAAGAGCCCTGAGATGCTCAGTCTCTCGGCTGTGGCCAAGTTCTACGGCGACCGCCTGGTTTTCAAGGGGCTGGACGTAAAGGTCCTTCCCGGCCGGGCTCTTATGGTCGTCGGGGCCAATGGAGCGGGGAAATCCACCCTGCTTCGGGTCATGGCCGGGCTCTCGAAACCCTCCGCCGGAAAGGTGGAGACGTCTCTGGACAGGCGCGAGATGGCCTACCTGGGGCACCAGACCTTTCTCTACGGCGAGGCCACGGCCCTGGAGAACCTGCGCTTCTGGACCGGACTGTACGGACTCGGCCTTGACGACTCCGCCCTGGAGCTGGCCCTGGACCGGGTGGGGCTTAAAAAATTCGCCCAGGAACGGGCCGGGCATTTTTCCAGAGGAATGGCCCAGCGCCTGAATCTGGCCCGGGTGTTCTGCATCGCACCCAAGCTTCTTTTTCTCGACGAACCGGACACAGGCCTGGACGAGGCGTCCAAGGCCGTTCTCCACCAGGAGATAGCCCGGGCCAGGCAGGGAGAACGCGCCGTTGTCTGGGTGAGCCACCACCTTGAGCGCGACCTTCCCAAGGCCGACGACGTCCTGCATCTGGACCGGGGGCGCGTTGGCTATCTGGGACCGGTTGCCGGATTCGACGCATCCGTGATGTCCGGGGCGTCTGTATGCTGAGCCCAGCGCTGCGCATAGCGGCCAAGGATCTGCGCCTGTGTCTGCGCGGAGCCCAGGGCCTGGCCCAGACGGCCCTGTTGGGGCTCCTGGTCATATTCGTCTTCAGCCTTTCGAGAAGGCCTGGCGAAGAAGTGCCCGCGCTGGCCGCGGCGGCCATCTTCTGGCTGTCCACGCTTTTCGCCCAGGTGCTGGTGTTCAGCGGGCTCTACGCCCTGGAAGAGGGCAATGGCGCGCGGCTTGGCCTGGCCATGTCCCCCATGCCGCCCCAGGCCGTCTGGCTGGGCAAGGCCATGGCTGGCCTGGTTTTGATCCTGTGCTGCCAGCTGGTATTTGCCGTGGCGGTCGCGGCGTTTTTGGGACAGGGTGTGGCCGGTTCCCCAGCCCTGGGGGGGGCCACCGTGCTGGTGGTTGACCTTGGCCTTGCCGGGCTCGGTTCCTTCATGGGCGCCTTGGCTTCGGGCAAGACGTCGCGCGAATCCCTGCTCACGGTCATCTTTTTCCCGCTGATCATTCCCGCGCTTCTTGCCGGAATCAGATTGCTGGAGGGAGTGATACTGGGCACGGACGCGGGGCTGGACTGGCTCGGGCTGGCCGGGGCTTTCGCCGCCGTGTTCTGTGCCGCGGCGCTGGTTCTTTTTCCGTTCATCTACACAGGCGAGGAATAGGATGACAGCCGTATTGGCGGCCTTGGCCGCCGCAGCCCTGACGATTGCCCAATGGTTCATCTGGATGCACGCTCCCGTGGAGGAAACCATGGGCGTGGTGCAGAAGATCTTCTACATTCACCTGCCCTTGGCCTGGTGGGCCATGATGAGCTTTTTCACCGTGTTTCTGGCCTCGCTCATGGTGCTCATCAAGAAGGACAACAGGTGGGACCGGCTGGCTGGCGCCGCGTGCGAGCTGGGCGTTCTTTTCTCCGGCCTGGCCCTGGTCACCGGGTCGCTGTGGGGCAAACCCATCTGGAACGTCTGGTGGACCTGGGACCCCAGACTCACCACAACGCTTATCATGTGGTTCGTCTACGCCGCCTATCTCATCCTGCGCCAGTCCGGCGTCGGCGGGGAGCGGGGCCCGGTTGTGCGCGCCGCCCTGGGCGTGGTCGCCTTTCTGGACGTGCCCCTCGTGTTTTATTCCGCCCGCAAATGGCGCTCCATCCACCCCACGGTTTTCGGATCGCAGGGGGGCGGGCTTGAGCCGGAAATGCTCGCGGCCGTGCTGGTGAGCATCGCCGCGGTGGGGCTCTTCTGGGCGGCCCTCCTGTCTCTTCGCGCCAGGCAGCTCGGCCAGTCGGCGGCCATTCGAAACATATTTCTTCATCAGACGAGGTAGGACTGACATATGAGCAATCAAGGCTATCTGCTTGCGGCCAACATTGTGGTTTGGCTGGGACTGTGCGGCTACCTGGCTTTTGTGGCCACCTGCCAGAAACGGCTCGAACGCCGCCTGAAACAGCTGGAGGCGTTGCACCACGATGACTAGCCATACTCCGTACCGCGTGAACAAGCCCGTTCTGGTCATGATGTTCGCGGCCGTCGCCGCCATGTTCGCCTGGTCTTTCATCTACAGGGCCGACAATCCGTCGCTCATCGCGGCCGTGGAATCGCGCGGCCAGGCTCCGGCCGGCATGCCTGGCGGGATGCCCGGTGGCGGCGCCATGAACGCCGTGATGGGCGCCATGGCCAAGCTTCAGGCCAACCCCGAGGATGTGGGGGCCATGGAAGAGGCGGCCGAGGCCTTCGCCGAGGCAGAAATGTGGGACAAGACCCTGGCCATTCTGGAAAAGGCTTCCACCAAGGCCCCGGACGAGGTCCACATCCTGAACCTCTACGGCGTCACCCTCTTCAGGCTTGAACGGCCCGCCGAGGCAGCCAAGAAATTCGAGCGCCTGCTCGAACTGGACGCCTCGAACTTCCACGCCCAGTTCAACCTGGGAGCCGTCCACAAGCATGGACTTCAGGACGCGGCCAAGGCCAGGAAGTACTTCGAAGCGGTTTTGGCCAATCCCAAGGCCGACGCGCAAACCAAGGAACAGGCCCGCCAGGAGTTGGAGTCGCCTCAGTAGCTTCCGCCCTGGTCCCCCGCTATTGGAGACGGTCCGATCGGGCGATGAAATTGCCCGGAGGACCGAACGCTCCCGTGCCTTCATCCGCTATTCCGACCGGAAAAGTCTAATAGTGATGCGGCTGTGCGCTGCTAACCGAGGATTCTCCTCTGCGAAGGAGAATCCCCGTGCCGTTTCGCAAAGCGGAACGTTACGGAAGCGTTGCATTTTTTGCCACGTAGTATAGATTCTTGCTTGGCCCGAAGCCGGGTTTTCCATACCTGTGAAAACCTGGAGATAAAGTACAGTCTAGGCATGCGCCCAGCCCGGGCGCCATATGAACCCTTTTTCTCGGAGGTTAGGCAGGCATGAAGTTCAAACATGGCCTGGTCGTGGCTCTCGCCATGGCCGCTTTCCTTGCTGTAGGCAATCTGGTCCTGGCGGCCGATGTGATTAAAATCGCCGTCCCCACTCCTCTTACCGGCCCCGCCGCCGGATACGGCGACAACGTCAAGGCCGGTGTGGCCATGAAGATCGAAGAGATCAACGCCAAGGGCGGCGTGAACGGCAAGAAGATCGAAGCCGTGTACTTCGACGAGCAGTGCGATCCCAAGGAAGCCGCCACCGTGGGCACCAAGATCGCCGGCGACAAGGACCTCGTGGCCATCGTGGGCCATCTGTGCTCCGGTGCCCACCTGGCGGCGCTGCCCAACTACCTGCGTGCCGGCGTGGCCGCTTTGTCCCCCACCGCCACCAACGTGAACATCTCCGAGAAGGGCAAGGACGCCAAGGGCCAGACCTGGAGCTTCCGCAACGTGTACCGCGACGACTTCCAGGGCGTTTTCCTGGCCGACTACATGGCCAAGGCCCTGGGGCTTAAGAAGGTTGCCGTGTTTTTTGCCAACTCCGACTACGGCATCGGCTTGAAAGACGCTTTCCTGAAGCAGGCCAAGGCTAATGGGCTTACCATTGTTGGCGAGGAAGCCTACCAGGAGAAGTCCACCGACTTCACTCCCCAGCTGACCAAGATCAAGGGCATGGCCCCCGAGGCGCTGTTCATCGCCGGCTACTACGCCGAAGGCTCGCTCATCGCCGACCAGGCCAAGAAGCTGGGCATGGACGTGCCCAAGTTCGGCGCCGACGGCTTGGACAACGCCGACTACATCAAGCTGGCCGGTCCCGCTGGAGACAACACCTACCTGACCACCCCGTTCCTGGCCGAAACCGCCGGCCCCGAAGCCAAGGCCTTCATCGATGCCTACAAGGCCAAGTTCAAGCGTGATGTTGACTGGATGAGCGCGAATGCGTATGACGCCGCCGGGATGGTCATCGAAGCCATTTCCAAGGTTGGTCCGGATCGCGCCAAGGTCCGGGAATACCTGGCAGCCATCAACACCAAGGACAAGGCGTACAAGGGCATTACCGGCCTGACTTACTTCAACGACAAGGGCGACTGCGAGAAGCCCGCTTATGTGAAGATGGTCAAAGGCGGCCAGTTCGTCCCCGCGGAAAAGCAGATGACGAAATAGCCGTCACCGGCAATATATGATTTGAAACAGGCTGGATGACCGTCCAGCCTGTTTCGTTTCCTCTCAAGACGTATTAGGGCGCACGTACTGGCGCTTAAAGCGCAGCCGCCCGCGACGCGACCCGCATGGCGAGGCCGATCCCGCCGCGCCAACACCATCGGTTCGGAGAAGGCCGTGTTCGAACAACAGCTATTTAATGGATTGACCCTTGGGCTCATCTACGCGCTTATTGCCGTGGGATACACCATGGTCTACGGCGTGATCGAGCTGATCAACTTCGCCCACGGCGAAATCTACATGCTCGGGGCCTTTTTGTGCATCACCTTCATTCAAGCCTTGGGCATCCCGCTTTTTCCGGCCATAGCCCTTTCCATGGCCTGTTGCGCGGCAATAGGCGTCTTTATTGACCGGATAGCCTACAAGCCCCTTCGCAAGGCTCCTCGCCTGGCCGCGCTCATTACGGCCATCGGCGTGTCCATCTTTCTGCAGAACATCGCCATGATCATCTGGGGTTCCCGTCCGGTTCCCTTCGTGAGAGCGGCGGTTCCCAAGGTGTTCGGCGAGACGGTGTTCACCCTGGGCTCGGTGAACGTCTCGGGGCTGCAATTATTCATCTACGCCGTGACCACGGCCATGATGGTGGGGCTGACGCTCATCATCAATAAGACCAAGGTGGGCACGGCCATGCGCGCCCTGGCCCAGAACCCGGTAAGCGCCGCGCTTATGGGAATCAATGTCGACCGGGTCATATCCTTCACCTTCGCCTTGGGTTCGAGCCTGGGAGCCGTGGCAGGCATCCTGGTGGGCATGTACTACAACACAATAAGCGCCACCATGGGCTACAACGCTGGTGTCAAGGCCTTCGCCGCCGCCGTGCTGGGCGGGATCGGCTCGGTCCCCGGAGCCATGCTCGGCGGGGTTGTTCTTGGTGTGGCCGAAACTCTTGGGGCGGGATATGTTTCGTCCCAGTACCGTGACGGCCTGGGGTACGCGGTCATGATCGCGGTCATTCTCCTGCGTCCCTCTGGCCTGCTTGGCAAGAGCGTGGGTCAAAAGGCTTAGGGAGGCGGACATGTCAAAAAATTCCACCGCCTTCAAAATCCTCGGACTGGCTTTACTCCTGGCCTTTCCTTTCCTGCCCGTCATCAGCAGCGAGTACGTGGTGCACGTCGCCGTGCTGGTCATGGTGTACGCCGTGTTGGCCATGGGCCTGAATGTCCTGCCAGGATTCTGCGACCTCTTGGACCTGGGATATGTGGGCTTCTACGGCATAGGGGCGTACACGGCGGGCATTCTGTCGCTCAACCACGGCGTGAGCTTCTGGGTCATCGTGCCCGGAGCCGTGGCCCTGGGCGCGTTGTGCGGCGTTTTGCGCGGGGCGCCCACACTCAGGCTTTCGGGCGACTACTTCGCCATCGTGACCTTTGGCTTCACGGAACTGGTGGTGCTCTTTCTCACCAACGAAATCTGGCTCACTCGCGGCCCGCTGGGCCTGCCCGGCATTCCTCCGGTTGCCGTAAGCCTCGAGTGGCTGGGCATCGACTGGCGCTACGACTTCTTGAGCGAAGTTCCGTATTATTACCTGGCCCTGTTCATGATGGCCGTAGTCTACGTGGCCATGTGCCGCATCGAGGACTCCAGGCTTGGCCGGGCCTGGCTGGCCATCAAGGAAGATCCCCTGGCCGCGGCCAGTTGCGGCGTCAACCTCATGACCTTCAAGACCGTGGCTTTCGCCTTCTCCGCCGGAGTGGGCGCCGCGGCGGGCTGCTTCATGGCCCAGTGGTCCATGTTCCTGGCCCCGGACGTGTTCAAGTTCTGGGAGTCCTTCCTGGTGCTGTGCATGATCGTGCTGGGAGGTCTTGGCAATATCAACGGGGCTATCGTCGGGTCGGTGGTGCTTATCGCGCTTGGCGAGGTGCTTCGTGTCGTGCTGCCCAACTTCGGGCTGCCGGCAGAGACGCGCTTTCTGGCCTACGGCCTCATTATGATACTCATCATGCGTTTCAAGCCGGGCGGGCTTTTCCCCACGATTGCCGCCACCAGCAAGAAGAGCAGGCTCATCCTGGAGCTTAAGGCCAGGCTGCAAGCAGAGCGGACGGGTTAGGCATGGAAACAATTCTCAAGATAGACGGTGTAAGCAAGCGTTTCGGAGGTCTTCTGGCCCTGGCCGACGTGAGCTTCGAGGTGAAGAAGGGGCGCATCCTGGGGCTCATCGGCCCCAACGGCGCCGGCAAGACCACCATGTTCAACTGCATCGCCGGTATCTACAAGCCCAGCGAAGGCGCCATCCTCTTCGACAAGGACGGCGCGCACGTGGATGTGGGAGGTTCCAGGCCCGAGCAGATGACCCAGCTCGGGGTGGCCCGCACCTTCCAGAACATCCGCCTTTTCGGGTCCCTGCCCGTGCTGGACAACGTGCGCATCGGCCGCCATTGCCGGGCGCAGCAAGGGTTCTGGGGAGCGGTGCTGCGCACCAAGGCCCAGAAGGCCGAGGAAAAGCTCCTGGTTGAGCAGAGCATGGAATATCTCGATTTCGTCGGCCTTGGGCACAAGGCCCTGGACCTCTCCAGCTCGCTTGCCTACGGCGACCAGCGCCGCCTGGAGATCGCCAGGGCCCTGGCCAGCGAACCGAAGCTCTTGCTGCTGGACGAACCGGCGGCGGGCATGAACCCGCAGGAGACCGCCTCTTTGGTGGATCTCATCCACGCCATCATGAAGAAGGGCATAACGGTCGTTCTCATCGAGCACGACATGAAGCTGGTCATGAGCATCTGCGAACACCTGGTGGTGCTCGACCACGGGATCAAGATCGCCGAGGGCGGCCCGCGCGAGATCAGGGAGAACCCGGAGGTCATCGAGGCCTATCTGGGCAGGGGAGCGGCCCATGCTTAGCCTTACGGACATCCAGACGTACTACGGCTCCATTCATGCCCTCAAGGGAGTGACCTTGAAGGTCGACCAGGGCGAAATCGTCACCCTTATCGGGGCCAACGGCGCGGGCAAGACCACCACGCTCATGAGCATTTCCGGGGTCACCCAGCCCAAGCAGGGGAAAATTGAATTTCTGGGCGAAGACATCACCAAGATGTCCACGGAAAAAATAGTGTCCAAGGGCATCACCCAGGTTCCCGAGGGCCGCATGATTTTTCCGCGCCTGACGGTTCGCGAGAACCTCTTGATGGGCGCCTATCTGCGCGACGACAAGGACGGGGTGAAGGCCGACGAGGAAAAGGTCTATGAGCTTTTCCCCAAGATGCGCGAGCGCATGAAGCAGCACGGCGGAACTCTTTCCGGCGGAGAGCAGCAGATGCTTGCAATAGGGCGCGCGCTCATGGCAAGACCCAAGGTGTTGCTGCTCGACGAGCCGAGCCTCGGGCTTGCGCCGATCGTCGTTGAGAACATTTTCGAGATCATTCAGCGCATCAACAAAGAAGGGACCACCATCCTGCTCGTGGAGCAGAATGCGCAGATGGCCCTGCACATCGCCCATCGGGGATACGTATTGGAAACCGGCGTGGTCACCCTCGAAGGGCCCGCCAAGGACCTGCTTGAAAACCCCAAGGTGCGCTCAGCCTACCTTGGACTCGATTAATCCGCCTGGGGAGGGCGTATGGACAAGATAATTGGCTTGGGCCTCACTTTCGACGATGTTTTGCTCATTCCCGCATATTCCGAGGTCCTTCCCGATCAGGTGGACGTTTCCACATGGCTCACCCCGGAAATCCGGCTGAACATTCCGCTCTTGTCCGCGGCCATGGATACCGTCACCGAGTCGCGCATGGCCATTTCCATGGCCCGCAACGGCGGGGCCGGCGTGATCCACAAGAACATGTCCATCACCCAGCAGAAACTTGAGGTGGAGAAGGTCAAGAAGAGCGAGTCGGGAATGATCATCGACCCGGTCACTGTGCACCCGGACATGACCGTGGCCGCCGCGCTCAAGGTGATGGCCGAGTTCTCCATCTCGGGCCTGCCGGTGGTGGAGAACGACGCCCTGGTGGGCATCGTCACCAACCGCGACGTGCGCTTCGTGGATGACGACTACACCAAGGTGCGCGACGTGATGACCAGCAAGAAGCTGGTCACCGTGCCGGTGGGCACTCCCCTGGAAATCGCCAAGGAACACCTGCACGAGCACCGCATCGAAAAGCTTCTGGTGGTGGACGAGAACAAGAAGCTGAAGGGCCTCATCACCATAAAGGACATCGACAAGATCCAGAAGTACCCCAACGCCTGCAAGGACCCCTGGGGCCGATTGCGCGCGGGCGGGGCCGTCGGCGTTGGCGCCAACCGGGACGAGCGTGTCGAGGCCCTTCTGGATGCGGGATGCGACTTCATCGTTCTGGACTCGGCCCACGGCCACACCAAGAACATACTTACCGCTGTGGAAGCCATCCGCTCCCAGTTCCCCAAATGCCAGCTTGTCGCGGGCAACGTGGGTACCTACGAAGGGGCCAAGGCGCTCATCAAGGCCGGCGCCGACGCCGTGAAAGTGGGCATCGGGCCAGGCTCCATCTGCACCACCCGCATCGTGGCCGGTGTTGGCGTGCCGCAGATCACGGCCATCATGGAGGCCGTGCGGGCCTGCCGCGAGGCGGGCAAATGCTGCGTTGCCGACGGCGGCATCAAGTTCTCGGGCGACGTGGTCAAGGCCATCGCCGCCGGGGCCGACACCGTGATGATGGGCTCAATGTTCGCCGGAACCGAGGAAAGCCCCGGCGAGACCATCCTCTACCAGGGCCGCACCTACAAGATCTACCGTGGCATGGGCTCCATCGACGCCATGCGCGAGGGCAGCGCCGACCGCTACTCGCAGGACAACAAATCCAACAAGCTGGTTCCCGAGGGCATCGTGGGCCGCGTGCCTTTCAAGGGCATCGTGTCCGAGTCCATCTACCAGATGGTCGGGGGCCTGCGTTCCGGTATGGGCTATGTGGGCGTCTCCAACATCAAGGACCTGCAGGAGAAACCCCAGTTCACCCGCATCTCTCCGGCCGGCTTGCGCGAATCCCACGTCCACGACGTGATCATCACCAAGGAATCTCCCAACTACAGGGTGGAGAGCTACTAAATGCAGCACAACGACACTGTCGTCATTTTAGACTACGGCTCCCAGTACACCCAGCTCATCGCGCGGCGCGTGCGCGAGGCTGGCGTATTTTCCGAAATCCATCCCTGCACCATAAGCGCGGACCAGCTGAAGGCCATGGCGCCCAAGGCCATCATCCTCTCCGGCGGCCCGGCGAGCGTGCGCGACGAGGATTCCCCGCAGCTGGACAAGGCCGTTCTGGGCCTTGGCGTGCCGGTGCTGGGCATCTGCTACGGAATGCAGCTGCTGGCCAACACCCTGGACGGGGGCGAAGTGGCCGCCGCCAAGGAGCGCGAATACGGCCGGGCCGAGCTGACATTCTCCGGAAAGAGCCCCTTGTGGGAAGGCGTCGAGGGCGACGGGCCGCACACGGTCTGGATGTCCCACGGCGACCATGTGGTGGCCATGCCCAAGGGCTTTACCGTCATAGCCCGCACCTCGAGCGTGGATGTGGCCGCCATGCAGGACGTTTCCCGCAACATCTTCGCCCTGCAGTTCCACCCCGAGGTGGCCCACACCGAGGACGGGGAGACCATTCTTCGCAACTTCCTGTTCAAGATCGCCAAGGTCAAGACCGGCTGGACCATGGCCAGCTTCGTGGAGGCCGAGGTGGCCGCCCTGCGTGAAAAGCTGGGCGACGACCAGGTGGTCTGCGCCCTGTCCGGCGGCGTGGATTCCACCGTGGTGGCCGTGCTCCTGCACAAGGCCATCGGCAAGCGCCTGCACTGCATCTTCGTGGACAACGGCGTCCTGCGCCTGCACGAGGGCGAGGAAGTAGTGGCCTACCTGCGCGAGCACTTCGACCTGAACCTCAAGTACGTCAAGGCCCAGGACCTCTTCCTGGACCGGCTGGAAGGCGTCCAGGATCCGGAGAAAAAGCGCAAGATCATCGGGCATACCTTCATCGAGGTCTTCGAGAAGGAGGCCAAGGCCATACCCGGAGTGAAGTGGCTGGCCCAGGGCACCCTGTATCCGGACGTCATTGAATCCGTCTCCTTCAAGGGCGGCCCGTCCGTGGTGATAAAAAGCCACCACAACGTGGGCGGCCTGCCCGAGAAGATGGACCTCAAGCTGGTGGAACCCCTGCGCGAACTCTTCAAGGACGAAGTGCGCAAGGTGGCCTACGAGCTCGGCATGCCCGAATCCATCATCTGGCGCCATCCCTTCCCGGGACCCGGCCTGGCCATCCGCATCATCGGCGAGATCACCCGCGAGCGCCTGGACATCCTTCGCAAGGCCGACAAGATCGTTCAGGGCGAGCTTCTGGCGGCTGACTGGTACCGCAAGGTCTGGCAGGGCTTCGCCGTGCTCCTGCCGCTTAAAACCGTCGGGGTCATGGGCGACGACCGCACCTACGAGAACGTGTGTGCGCTACGCATCGTGGATTCCCTGGACGCCATGACCGCGGACTGGTCGCGCGTGCCAACGGACATACTGGCCCGTATTTCCAACCGCATCATAAATGAAGTAAAGGGAATCAACCGGGTGGTTCTGGACATTTCCTCCAAGCCGCCCGCGACAATCGAGTGGGAGTAAACGCATGTTCGGCATCGGCTCCACAGAACTTCTGATCATCCTGATCGTTGCTCTTATCCTGATCGGACCCCAGAAGCTGCCAGACCTCATGAAGACGTTCGGCAAGGGGCTTTCCGAGTTCAGGCGCATGAGTACGGACGTGAAGTCCACTCTGGAGCGCGAAATCCAGAAGGCCGACGAGCTCAAGCGCATCGAAGAGATGAAAAACGAGCTTTTCGGAGACGATGCCCAGAAACCCGCCGAAGCCGCCCAGACTCCGGCGGAACCCGCGAAAGCGGGTGAGGTGGCCGCCCAGGCCGTTGACGCCCCAAAAAACGTGAGTTCCGCTCAGGCCGATCCCTCCGGCACAAAACCGGCGACCCAGGCAGTTCCAGCCGAACAACCGGCCGTTTCGCAAACCGCCCCGGGAACCGCGCCCCAGGCCGATGCCAAGCCCGCTTCCCAGGCCCAGGACAAGAGCCATGCGTAAGGCCCAAGTAACCCGCAGCACCAAAGAGACCTCCATAGAATTAGACGTCAACCTGGATGGCCAGGGTGTTGCCGAGGTGTCCACCGGGGTCGGGTTCGCCGACCACATGCTCACCTTGCTGGCCTTCTGGTCCGGCATGGACCTGAAGCTTTTCTGCAAGGGTGACCTGCACGTCGACTCGCACCACACCCTCGAAGACGTCGGCCTCTGCCTTGGCCAGGCCATTGTCGAGGCCCTGGGCGACAAATCCGGGATCAACCGCGTGGGCCATGCCCGGTTCCCCCTGGACGAGGCCCTTTCCGAGGTGGTGGTGGACCTCTCCGGCAGGGCCTATCTGGTCTACGAGGATACGCTTCTTCCCGCCCAGGTGGCCGGGGAGGAAAAGGATGTTTGGCGGGAGTTTTTCAAATCCCTGGCCTTCAAGGGCCAGATGAACCTCCACGTCCGCATGCTCTACGGCAAGAACGGGCACCATTTGCTGGAGTCGGCCTTCAAGGCCCTCGGCGTGGCGCTGCGTCAGGCCATAGCGCGTGACCGGGCCGGGGTGCCCAGCACCAAAGGGAGCCTAGGCTGATGCGTTCAAACCGCGCTATTGTCGTTCTGCTGGTCGTGTCTTGCGTCCTCGCTTCAGCCTGTCAGCGCCGTCCGGCCCAGGTGGAGTCCAAAATGAACCCCATGTTCAGCGTGGGCGTCGCCTCGTTTGCCGTGGTGCAAGAACCCTGGGAGCTTCTGGCGGGTTACATGCCGGATAGGGCCCAGCCGCCCAAGGCCGACTCCCTTGACGACCTGGACTCCATCCTGGTCAAGGCCATGAAGATAACGCCCGAGCGCAATATCGTGGCCGGGAGCAAGGCCAAGTCCTGCACCGAGAGCGTGCGCCGCGCACCTGACGCCAACCGTCTGGCCAGCCTGAAGTACTGGCAGGAAGTGGGCAAGTGCATGGACGTCCAGTTCCTGCTGGTGCCCATGGTCACCCACTGGAAAGAGCGCCAGGGATCGGCCGCCGGCTCCACCAGCCCGGCCTGGGTCATTCTCGATTTGTATCTGGTCAATGTGAAGACTGGCGGCGTACTCAACCATTTCCACTACGACTACCAGCAGAAAGCCCTGACGGACAACATTCTGGAAGCGGACAAGTTCTTCAAGCGTCGCGGCCAGTGGGTCACTGCGGCTGATCTCGCCCGTGAGGGCATCGAGAAGGGGCTCAAGGAGTTCGGTCTGTGATTTTGTATCCGGCCATTGATATCAAGGATGGCCAGTGCGTGCGCCTCAAGCAGGGGCTGGCCGACCAGGTGACGGTTTTCGATCCCGACCCGGTATCAGCGGCCGGGCACTGGCTTGATCTTGGTGCCACTGCCCTGCATGTGGTGGATCTGGACGGCGCTTTCGACGGCGAGCCCAAGAACAAGGATCTGGTGGCCGGAATCTGCAAACGGGCTGGTTCCGTGCCGGTGCAGCTGGGCGGCGGCATTCGCGATCTGGCCACGGCCCAGGCCTATGTGGCCGCCGGAGTGTCCCGGCTGCTCATCGGCACCATGGCCCTGGCAGACCCCGACAGGTTCGGGGAGTTGTGCAAGGCGCTGCCGGGAAAGGTGGGCGTGTCCTTGGATGCGGATCATGGCAGGCTCAAGACCAAAGGCTGGGTTGAGGATTCCGGGCTCACCGTGGACGACGTGCTGCCAAGGCTGGAAGCCCAGGGCGCCGCTTTCCTGGTGTACACCGACATCAGCCGCGACGGCATGCAGAGCGGCGTGAACCTTGAGGCCATGGAATCTTTGCTCTTAAAAACCAAACTGCCGGTGGTCGCAGCCGGCGGGGTGGCCACCCTCGATGACCTGAAGGCCTTGGCTCCCCTGGTGTCCAAGGGGCTTCAGGGCGTGATCAGCGGCCGGGCCATCTACACCGGGACGCTTGATTTCGCGCAGGCCATGGAATGGGTCGGCAGCAATAGTTTCTAACAAACGTATCACGAGCATTGTCTGATCGTTTTGGCCGCCCCCCAGGCGGCCTTTTCATTTGCGTGGCGGAACGGATGGTTCACCTGTTCATGGGCTGGCCGCTGTTCGTGAACAGGTTGTGAGCATCCAGTCGCGATGTCAGGGCTGGCGGACCAATTCTCTTTGCGGTTCAAGCCGGAAGGTGTAAAATTGTGGAAGCAATCCTTACGGAGGCAAAAACATATGAAAACACGCACCATTGAAGTCAAAGGAATGAGCTGTAACCACTGCGTCCAGTCCGTCACCCAGGCCCTGAGCGGAATAGACGGTTTGGCCAACGTGAAGGTCGATCTCACTTTCGGCACCGCCACCTACGACGAAGTCAAACCCGTGGACGAGGCCCTGGTGAAAGCGACCATCGAGCGAATTGGTTTTATTCCCGGCGGTTTCAGGTAACCACTGTGCAGGGCGACTTCAACGCGTTCTGTAGCTGCTGGCAATCGTCCGCTGGAGAGCCGCAGGCCTAGCCCCGGCAGACCATGAATTGGCGTACAGCTCCCACCGTTCCGACAAGCCTGCCCCTGCCGGAACTCTTTCTGCGGCTGGTGAGGCCAGGCACGCGCGTCCTGGACATCGGCTGCGGGGAGGCGGGAGCAGGGGCTTTGATCCAGGAGGCCGGAGGGGTCTACACCGGTCTGGACGTCAACCTGCCGAGCTTGAGGCGGGCGGCGAACCGGCACCGGGTGGCTTGCGGGGAGGGGGGGAATCTTCCGTTCAAGCCCGCTTCCTTCGACCTTGTTCTTCTTCGGGCGGTACTGACCGTTCTTGTTAGTCCTGTTGAGAGCCTTGCAGTGGTGCGCGAAGCATTGCGCGTGTGCCGGGGCGTGCTCGGAATTCAGGATTTTCTTCTCACACCGGCATTGCCGCTTTACGCAGCCCGGTATGCCGAAGGTCATTCCTTGACCGGCCAGTTCGGCACCTTCCCTGTACGCCGGGAAGGAAACGGGGATGTGCTCTACTGGGCCAGGCATTTCAGCCTGGATGAGCTCAATGAGCTCATACGGGAGGCGGGCGGCCGGGTGGACGAGGTGAGCGAGGCTCCCGCGCCGACCCGAAGCGGCAATATCATTAACGGTGTTGTCCTACTGGCTCATCCTTAAGAGCACCTTCCTGGCGCCTGGACGCGAGGCATGCGCGAACGCCTCTTCGAAGCTTTCCAGGGGGTATGTCGCCTCTATGAGCCCGGCTGGGTCCACCAGGCCTCTTGCCAGGTGATCCAGGGCCAGGGCCGTGTCCCCGCAGCGTGACCCCACCAGGGTGATTTCCTGCACCACCACCCTCGAGAGGTTGAGGCACGCCTGCGCTTCCGTAGTGGATTTCAATACGATCACTCCTTCAGGCCGCACCAGATCAAGAGCCATCTGGATGCCTTGCGGCCTGCCCGTGGCTTCCACCACCAGGTCGAACGGTCCGGCGACGTTCCCGGCCAGGCAGGTCTTAATCCCCTGGTTCCCGGCGATGGCCAGCTTGTCCGGGTGTTTGCCCACCAGCACAAGCCCCGGGCAGAGGTGGCGAAGCCCAAGGGCTGCCAGTATCCCGAGCTTTCCGTCCCCCAGCACGGCCACCCTGTCCGTGGCCAGGATATGCACCTGCTGGCCCACCTCCAGGGCCGCGGCCAGGGGCTCGGCGAACACGGCGGCTTCGTCGTTCAGCAAGTCCGGCACCAGGTGGCAGTTGGAAGCGGGAAGGGTGAGGTAATGGGCGAAGGCGCCGTCCTTGCCGAGTATTCCGAGCACCTTCCTGCCCGGAGCGTGCCGGTGGTCGCCGGTACCGGTGGCTATGTTGATGTCGGCCACCACCCGCTTTCCCATGATGCCAGGAGCGGATGGCGCAGCCTCGACCACGCCAACGAACTCATGCCCGGGCGTGCCGGAAAAGTTCATATACCCCTTAATGAGTTCGATATCGGTGTTGCAGATGCCCGCGACCAGAACGCGCACCAGGACTTCATCCTCCGCCGGAACCGGCTTTTGCTGTGGCTCAAGGAAAAAAGACCCGTTTGTGAACACGACGCGCAGCATGCAATTGCCTCCAAAAGTAAGCACGATTTTCCAATACGACCGCCTGGTAGCTTGCTAGCTGTAGACGAAACTCACGTTAAAGGAGGTCGCTATCATGTTGCAAACAAAGAGTGTTTTCCAGGAGGCGACAATAGTCACGCCCACGGGCGAAAGGTTGGCCGCCCGGCTGGAATGGGTGCAGCATCCTGTATTTTCAGGTGTTTGGATGAAACATCTTGTCACAGGGAAAGATACCGGAGGACTTCTCAGTTGTCATCTGGTGCGAGTTGAAGACGGATGCGAAATTGGAATGCATACCCATGAAGCCTCGCTGGAACTGCATGAAGTTCTGTCCGGGACAGGCAATTGCCTCATGGACGGTCGCGACACTCCGTACCAGCCCGGTGTCTGCCTGGTGATTCCCGTAGGCGAGCGGCACGCTGTGGCGGCCAAAGGCAGCGACCTGCACCTCATGGCCAAATTTTCACCGGCGCTTTTGTAGGGTTGTCATTTTGCCAGTACTCTCATGAGCCTTACCGTCAGTATTTTCAACGGCTGGTGTCTCCGGTCCCTGTATCGTTCGGGGCCGGAGACATTGACCCCGCCGGGGATTCGTAGCATCCATGGGGGATGAAGCCTGCTGTCCGAATTTGTCGCCTGAGTCCGCCTGGTCTGGAAATTTTCCATGTCGAACATGCTACCGCAGCTATCCCCACCCATGTCCACGCATCCTGGTGCGTGCTGGTCATGGAACAGGGCGAGCGATCAGTGACTGGGGCTGGTCGCGTATATCATCTTACACCCGGCGATGCTGTCATTATCCCGAAGGATACTGCGCACTCCTGTTCAGGCGCTCCAGCGGGATGTTCTTTCTGGGCCGTGAGTTTCTCACTGGACATCTTGGAATCCACTTACGCGCGGCAACTTACCGCGCAAGGCTTCTCGCGGATTCCCGGGAACACTCTGCCTGGTCTGCTCTACGCTGTTGTGAACAATCATCGCGGCTCGGAGACCGTCCAGGCACTGTTAGGAGCGCTCAGACCGAGCGTATGCCCTGCAAAAGATGACCTTCCTGCCCACCCGGCATCCGAAGTGGTAAACTCGGCAGTACGACAAGCCAGGGCCATTCTCGATGGACCGGAAGGTCTGGAGACTCCTCTTGCGGAGCTGGCCAGTCGATGCGGTGCCAGCCGGTTTCATCTGTGCAGGCTTTTCAAGCGCGAGACCGGCGTTTCTCCCAACGAATACAGAACCCTTTCGAGGCTCAGACAGGCCCGCATGCTCTTGTCTCACGGAGTATCACTTGCGGATGCGGCAGCAGGCAGCGGCTTCCACGATCAGAGCCATCTGACGCTTCGGTTCAAGAAGTACATGGGCATGCCGCCTGGCGCATTCGCACGGGCCTGCCAATGAGCGGCGAACAGCTGCAGGCTGTTGTCGAGGGGCCGGGCAGGCTGGACCAGTTCTGGGCGGAGCATCTTGCGCACCGCTCCATGACCAGGGGCAGGATTCAGGAATGGATCAAGGCCGGTTTGGCCACGGTGGACGCCGTGGTCGTCCGCAAGGCCTCCTTTAAGCTTCGCGGCGGGGAGACACTCGGCCTTACCGTGCCCGAGGTCCGCGCCGTTCCCGAGCCGGAGCAGGGGGGGCTCACCGTGCTCTACCGGGACACGGTATTGGCCGTTGTGGACAAGCCCCCCGGGCTCACGGTGCACCCCGCGCCCAGTTGCCCCCAAGGGACCCTGGTCAACCGGCTGCTGCATCATTTTCCGGAACTGAAGAATCTCGAAGGCAAACGCCCCGGCATCGTCCACCGCATTGACAAGGACACCACGGGGCTCCTGGCCGTGGCCTTGAGCGAACCGGTCCGCGTGAAACTCTCCGCGGCATTCGCCGAGCGCGAGGTAAGCAAGACCTATCTGGCCCTGATTCACGGCCGTCCAAAAAGGGATGCCGAGAGCATAGACGCCCCCATCCGGCGCGACCCTGCCCACAAGACCCGCATGGCCGTGCAGAAGGGCGGCCGGGAGGCCTTGAGCTCCTACCGTGTGGTCTGGACATCCCCGGACCGGGACGTCAGCATGGTCGAGGTGACCATAGCCACGGGCCGGACCCACCAGATACGGGTGCACATGGCCCACATCGGCCATCCGCTTCTGGGCGACAGCCTCTACGGCTCCATGGAGCAGGCTCTGCTCAAGCGCCGGGATCGTCTTCTCTACCGGCTGGCTTCGCGCCAGATGCTTCATGCCTGGAAGCTCTCGTT
Organism: Desulfovibrio sp.; assembly: GCA_016208105.1. Taxonomy (NCBI): domain Bacteria; kingdom Pseudomonadati; phylum Thermodesulfobacteriota; class Desulfovibrionia; order Desulfovibrionales; family Desulfovibrionaceae; genus Desulfovibrio; species Desulfovibrio sp. Next base: position 117,119 of record JACQYS010000029.1, on the reverse strand, counting down.
CACGCATCCGGAAACCGGGGAGGCTCTGGCTTTTCGCTGCCCGGTGCCCAAGGATTTCTGGCGGGTTCCGCTGTATCTCTCCCGCACTCTCCAACGGGTGGGCATCGTGGGCCTGCCAGGCAGCGGCAAAAGCGCTGTCCTGGACGCCCTGGCCAGGCGCGGCTATCCGGTCTGGAGCGCGGATGCGAGCGTGGCCGCGCTTTACGAGCCGGAAGCGGACGCCTGGCACATGCTGCGCTCCAGGTACGGGGACCGCTTTGTTACAGCTGGCGCGCCAGTGAACAAGAAGGCTCTGCTGGCTGCCATGCGCAAGTCCGAGACATTCCGGCGCGAGCTCATGGAGCTTCTCTACCCCATGGTGCAACACCAATTGGAGGATTTCTGGGCGAAGAACGCCCGCTTACGGGCGGCCTTCGCCGAGGTTCCCATGCTGCTGGAGGCCGGGTGGCTGGGAAAAGACGTGGTGGATTCGGTTGTGGGCGTTCGGTGCCCGGAAACCGTCCGCCGCCAGCGACTCGCAAACAAGCGGGGATGGGACCAGGCCATGATCGCCCTGGTGGAGTCCTGGCAGTGGCCTGAAGAGAAGAAGCTGGCCGCGTGCGGACATGTGGTCGACAATTCCGGTTCCCTGGAGGATGCCGCCCGGGCGGTGGATGCAATTCTTCCTTTGCTGCGCAAGGAGCGGACCTCCCGCCCCGCCGGACTGCTCGCCTGGTTGCGGTCGCAAAACTACGCCTGAGTTCCCATGATCCCATTGAAAGACAATATTCCCCGCATTCGAAGGCCACTGGTGGTGTGGATCATTTTCGCGCTCAATCTGGTGGTGTTTCTTTTCGAGCTTGTGCTTCCCGAACAGACCCTGAGCCTTTTGCTGCACGTTTACGGAGCTGTGCCCATTCGGTTTACCGATTCCCAATGGGCCATATACGCCGGGTATCCGTCCGGGGTTTGGACCACGGCGTTCACCTATATGTTCCTGCACGGCGGTTGGCTCCATTTTCTCCTGAACATGTGGGTGTTCTGGATTTTCGCGGACAACGTCGAGGATGCGCTGGGGCACTGGCGCTTCCTCTTGTTCTATCTGCTCTCGGGTCTGGCGGCGCTTAGCCTGCACGTGATTTTCAACCCGGGGTCGGACATGCCGGTGGTGGGCGCCTCCGGAGCCATAGCAGGAATCATGGGCGCGTATTTCCGCCTGTTTCCCCAGGCCAGGGTCATCGTGCTCATACCGCTGTTGTTCATACCCTGGATCGTGGAAGTCCCGGCCGTGGTATTTTTGGGCATCTGGTTTCTCATCCAGGTGTCATCGGGCCTGCTTGCCTCCACGCCCTTGAACGACGGCCAGTCCGTGGCCTGGTGGGCGCATGCCGGGGGCTTCGTTTTCGGCATGCTACTGGTGAAGTTTTTCGGAGGGCTTGATTGCCGCTACTGTTACATGCGCGAGAGCCGTTCCTACGAACGCCGCTGATGTTTCGCCCTCTCTGGACAACGACGCCCATCTGACATAACCCTCCCTGCTTCGGAACAAATCCGCATGTTTCCCTGAATCAAACGCGAGGCCTCAATGCTCAGCATAGAAAACCTGCACGTGACCATCGGCGAACGGGAGGTGCTCAAGGGCATCAACCTGGAAATCAAGGAAAACGAGACATTTATCCTGTTCGGTCCCAACGGGTCGGGCAAGACGACCCTGCTCATGACCCTTATGGGCTTCGGGAACTACACCATCACCCAGGGCCGCATAATGTTTCGCGGTCAGGACATCACCCACGCTTCCATTTACGAGCGCGCCCGTTTGGGCATCGGCATGTCCTTCCAGCGCCCCCCCACCATCCACGGCCTGAAGCTCCGCCAGCTTGTCTCCATGGCCTCCCAGGGCCGCCCCGTGGCCGTGGACGCAATGGCCAAGCGCGTGAACATGACCGACTTTCTGGAACGCGACGTGAACGCCGGCTTCTCAGGCGGGGAGATCAAGCGCTCCGAGCTCCTGCAGCTCATGAGCCAGCAGCCGCACATGGTGCTTTTCGACGAGCCGGAATCCGGAGTGGATCTGGAGAACATGAAGCTCATCGGGCACACGGTGCGCGAGCTCCTGGGCGGCGAATGCGCCATGGGCACCGAGCGCAGCCTGCGCATGGCCAAGTGCGGCCGCCATGTGGCCGGGCTCATCATCACCCACACCGGCTACATCCTCGAATACATCAACGCCGACCGGGGCCAGGTGATGTACGAAGGCAAGCTCTGCTGCGAATCAAACCCGAGAGACATCCTCGATCACATCAGCCGTTTCGGCTACCAGGAATGCCTGCGCTGCCTGGCCTAACCGGAGTTCCCATATGAAACCCATCGACCTGAAAGCCTTCGATTTCACCGCTCCCGCGCCCAAGGAGATCCCGGACCTCACCACCCTGGACGAGGCCGACAAGCAGCAGCTGCTAATGGCCGGCGTGGACGTGACCGCAACCGCCGTAAGCGGCACCTACATGCACCTGGACCACGGGGCTGTGCACTGCAAGTCCCGCCAGAAGGGCGTGGAAATCCTTGACATCAAGACCGCCATGGCCAAGTACGACGGCCTCAAGGAGTACATGTGGAAACTGGTGGACAAGGACAAGGACCAGTTCACCAAAACCGCGCATGAGAGCCTGCACGGCGGTTACTTCATCCGCACCGAAAAGGGCGCCAAGATCACCGAGCCTGTTCAGTCCTGTCTGTTCATCAAGGGCGACATGACCGGCCAGGCCGTGCACAACATCATCGTGGTGGAAGAGGACTCGGAGCTGCACATCATCACCGGCTGCTCTGCGGCGCATTCGTCCAAGGGCGCGGCCCACTTGGGGATTTCGGAGTTTTTCGTCAAGAAAAACGCAAAGCTGACCTTCACCATGATCCACAACTGGGCCGAAAACACGGTGGTTCGTCCCCGTTCGGCCGGAGTGGTGGAGGAGGGGGGCGTCTTCCTCAACAACTATGTGCTGCTGAAGCCCGTGCGCGACCTGCAGATGTACCCCACCGTCACCCTGGCGGGCAAAGGGGCCGTGGCCCGCTTCAATTCGGTCATGGTTGCGCCGGTGGGATCGCATCTGGATACCGGCAGCCGCATCATCCTGGGCGCTCCCGAGACCAAGGGCGAGATGATCGCCCGCACCATCACCACCGGAGGCACCATCATCGCCCGTGGCCATATCGCCGGCAATGCCGTGCCCGCCCGGGGGCATCTGGAATGCAAGGGGCTTATTCTCGGCGGCGGCGTGATCCACGCCATCCCTGAATTGGAGGCCACCGTGGACGGGGTGGAGCTCTCCCACGAGGCGGCCGTGGGCAAGATCGCCCAGGAAGAGATAGAGTACCTCATGGCCAGAGGCCTGGACGAAGAGCAGGCCACCTCGACCATTGTCCGCGGCTTCCTCAACGTGGACATCATGGGCCTGCCGGAAAAGCTGCAGCAGGTTATCGACGAAACCATCACGGAGTGCGAGAAGGACATGTTCTGATTTGCGCCCGTAAGGCAACGCTTGGGTGGCTTTATTGCCGACAGACCTGAGATTGTGTTGTCTTGGTCTGAATGATTGTTGAGCCGGAGAAAGAGTGATCTCTTTTTCCGGCTTTTTTTCGGCTTTGCCAGCTCCCGCCGTCACAAACTGTAAGCTCCCGCCGAGCGTGGTGTCCGCGAAAGCCTCCCGCTATTGCAAGTGTTCAACAATGCGGAAGCATTGAGTTTGGTTTTTTCAAGCATGTACCTGTTATTAATAAACGCTACACTGGGAAGGAGAATACTCTCGTGTTTTTGTATAAATAAACAGATGGAATTGTTATTTGTTTATTTATATTTATGTTGTTTTGCCTTTCCCAGTGGTGTCATCCCGGCTATGGTAGAAAAAAAGATGTCGTCGTTCCTATGGCATCTTCCTTTGAGCGGAGGAGTGATGACGAAATCCGTTGTCATCGTTGAAGACGATCCCTGCTGGTGCGAGGCCTTGAAGACCTTTTTCGACGGTAATGGGGAATTTTCGGCATTGGCCTTCACGGACGCGCACCAGGCCTGGGATGCCATAGCTCATTCGCCCCCGGATTTAGCCGTTCTGGATGTGGTGATGCCGGTTCTGGGAGGCCAGGAACTGGCGGAAATGATCCGTGAGAAGGGCCTTTCCACCAGAGTCATTTTCCTCACGGGCTTATTGACCCTGGAGGAGACGAAGGCCAGAGGCTACCGGGTAGGGGGCCAGACCGTGGTGGGCAAACCGGCCCCACTGCATGTTCTGCTTGATCTCGCCCGCCAGGCTCTGGCGGTCTGACTTGCCAGCCCGCCCAGGCTGATGGTAGCGCCTGCGCATGCCCGGATTCAAAGGACATGTTGCTGGCGCTGTGGTCTCAACGGGAATCGCTCTCGGCGGGGCTTGGTGGCTCGGACTCTACCGGCCGGAACCAAAAATGATGGCCATCCTGGCCGCCCTGGCCATTCTCGGCTCCCTGTTCCCGGATGTGGACACCAATTCCAAGGGCAGGCACCTGTATTACGGTGCCGCGCTTCTTGCTGATGCGGTTCTTATTCTCAAACAGCAGTACCGGTACGCTGCCCTGCTCGGGTTCTGCGCCATTCTCCCCGCCGTTGGCGCCCACCGGGGCTGGACCCACACCTGGTGGGCCGGGCTCATCATTCCAAGCCCCATCCTCATCGCGCCCATGATGCTCATGGGCATGACCTGGCAGTTCCTGCTGCCGTTCTATTTGGCAGCGGTGCTGGGGTATTATTCCCATCTGCTTCTGGACGGGACGTTCTAGGCTCTTTCTTGGGCCGGATGTGTGCCCAGGTTCTTTGAGGGGGGAGAAGGCAGGCCGAATTTCAGCCGATGGTGAGCTTGAGATACAAATCGCCTTTCCAGGGGCCGATCCTGCGGCCAAGCCCCTTGAGCCTGATGGGCTGGCCCAGAGTGTAGTCCTTGGGCAGGGTGAACTCCACGGTCTTCTGCTCGCTGCCAACCCCTTGCCTGATGCCGACCCGGAGTTTGGCTCCTGGAAGAATGCTTGTCGGAGGGACCTCGACGGTCTGTTCGTCGTCGAGCTGTCTGAGCATCGCTCCCTTGATCCCGCCCAGAAAGCCGGAGGAGAAATCCAGGCTCCATTTGGATTTTCCCACCCGAACGTCCAGGGTGCGGCTGGTGGTGCTTTGGCCGGGAGTCCGGGCCTTGGATTTGTGAAGTTCGTTGTAGATGTCGTCGAAGACCTGGCGCGCGAAAGCGTCCTTGAGCAGGTCCTGGAGAACGTCCTCGCGCCGGAAATAGTAGTTGGTCTTGTCGGTATCCTGGGTGGATGCCTTGGTGTAGGCCGTCTTGGCCTTGCGACGGGTGGTGGCGTCGGCTTGCGGTTGTTCCCCAGCCTTTTCCCGGTGGGAGCCGCGCGCGCCCTTGGGCGGGCCTTCGGCCATGACCTGCTTGAGCAGCAGATAGGCCTCGTTCAAATGCTGGAACTTGCGCTTGGCCAGGGAGTCGCCGGGGTTCAAGTCGGGGTGGTAGCTGAAGGCAAGATTGCGGTAGTTCTTTTTGAGTTCCTCAGGGCCGTCCTCAGGGCCAAGACCAAGAATCTTGCTGGCTTCGGCGACGTTCACGGCGCTTTAATCCCATCCAGTTTGAGGGCGCTCGGGGCGTCCGGGTCGCCGGTGACGCCCACGTCCGCATTTTTGAGCGTTGCCAAGCCTTCCTTGACGAACTGCTCGTGTGAGAGCTCTCCGTTTATCCCCTGGCAGTAATCCTGGGCCAGTTCCCAACTGGACGAGTCCAGCAGGTTGCCCCGGAAATAGGGCCAGGCCCGGCAGATGTCCGGCCGGGCAGGGTGAACCCCGCAGCCGTTCTCGAAAAAGACGCAGTAGGAGTCGCTTCGGACCCCGAGGTGGACTTTTTCCCCTTTCCGGCTGGTATGCTCGGCAAGAAAAGCGCCGAGCGCCATACCCAGGTGTTCAGCCAGGCGCAACTGGTCCTTGGCGGTGAGCACGATGCCCCCGTCGCCCTGGCAGCAGTGGCCGCAGCGGCGGCATTCGAATGCGGAGGGTGTTTGGTCCATGCCGGGTCTATTGGAAAAGGCGGCGGTGTTCCACCATGAGACACAGGTCCTCCACCACCATTGCGGGGCTGCCGGAGAGGATCGTGCGGGCCTCAAAGCTGAAGATGCCAAGCTGCATCCAGAAAATCCTGGGAGGCGCAACCAGCTGGAGGGCTTCCCGGGCGTGTTCCGGACAGTTCTCCGCTGCTCGAAACAGATTCACGATGTCTATGGGCTGGCCGATGTCGGTGAGTTTGGCGAAGGTGGGGAGTCCCCAGACGTCCTTGCGGACAGGATGAACCGGGTAAACCGTGAATCCCTTTTCAATGAGGTAGCGCCCCACACGGTCCACGGGGCTGCCGGGCTTGTCCTTGGCCCCGACCACGGCCACGGACGCACAGCCGGCCAGAGCCTTGCGCATCTCGGCATCGCCTAAAAGCATGTTCGCCGCCTTGTCCTGAAAGTGCCGTACAATTGGGGGTATAATCCCGACGTGCCCCTTACTAACCGCAAAGTCCGTCCCTCTCAAGGGGTATGTCCCGCCAGGCGGGCTCCGGTGAGGATAAGGGCGATGCCGAACCACTGCCAGCCCTGGAGCGATTCGCCCAGGAGAAGCCAGCCAAGCATCAAGGTGAAGGCTGGAATAAGGTTCACCGCTGCGGCCACGCTCCCGGCGGTCAGTTTCGAGAGGCAGTAGTTGTAGAGAGAGTATGCCCCCACGCTCACGCCAATGCCCAGGTACGCTATGGCGGCCAGGGCTTCCCAGTGTATCTCCGCTGGCCAGGGGGAGATGAGAAGGGCGGGGAGAAAGAAGATCGCCCCGATGATCACCTGGAAGGCGGTGAGAAAAAGCGGCGGAAATACCCGCACCAGGTGTTTGACCATGAGCGTGTAGACTGTGGCGCAGGCCATGGCCGCGAATTCCAGGAGGTTGCCTAGAGCCGGGTTTGGCGAGTATTGGTCCTCTGGCGCGAAGGCGCTCAGGAGCGTCGCGCCGGCAACACCCATGGCCAGTCCCAGCCAACCCCTGCGGGAGGTCCTTTCGTGCAGGAACAATCCCGCTGCGCAGGCCACCATCACGGGCAGGAGCGCGGTTATGACTCCGGCCTGGGATGCCTGGGTCAGGGTGAGGGCTTTGGCCTCGAACACGAAGTAGAGGCACGGCTCGCTCAGGGCCATCAGCATCAGTTTCGGAATATGGGCCCGCACTTTGTTTATTGGAGGGATGCGTTTCCAGTAAAGGCTGAATGCCGCCAGGGCCAAGAGAAGCCGGCCCAGCACGATCAGCCAGGGATCGAGGTACTGCACGGCGGCCTTCATGGCCACGAAGGACCCGCCGTAGAGAAGCATGGCCGCCACCAAAGCGGCGGATGCAGTCCATGTAGCAGGAGAAGAAGGTATGTTTGAAGCCATTGAAGTGATGCCCGCTGAAGAGATCGCCCGGCGCCATCAGGCCTGCCGGGCGGTTTTGGCCAAAACGGCTCCCGAAGCGGGAGGATTGGCGGTCTTTTCCCGGCTGGCCATCTACTATCTCACGGGGACCTTTGGCAACGGAATGCTGTGGCTGCCCATGGAGGGCGAGCCGGTGCTCTTGATCCGCAAGGGAATCGAACGGGCCATGATGGAGTCGCCGCTCAGCCGGGTGGTGGCTTTCCGCTCCTACGGTGATGTTCCGGGGATATGCGCCGAGGCCGGGTCCCCCCTGACTCCGGTGGTGGCGGCCGAGATGAACGGGCTTTCCTGGAGTTTATCCGGTTTGCTCTTGTCAAAGCTCAAGGATGTCCGCTTCGTTCCGGGTGATATGGCGCTTTCAAAGTGTCAGGCCGTGAAAACCGAGTGGGAGCTGGCCAAAATCCGTCTGTGCGGGCAGCGACACGCTAAAGCCATGGTTGAACTTTTACCCGCGCGGCTGAAGCCGGGCATGACCGAGCGCGAGGTGTCCCACACAATATGGGATATCTTTTTTGAACTCGGACATACCGGGATAATGCGCATGGGCTCGCACGGAGAGGAAATTTTCCTGGGACACGTGTCGGCCGGGGATTCCGGCAACTACCCGAGCGTGTTCAACGGCCCCCTGGGCCTGCGCGGTGAACACCCGGCCACTCCCTTCATGGGGTATGCGGGCCAGGTCTGGCGGGCCGGTGAGCCGCTCAGCGTGGACTGCGGCTTTGCGCTCGAAGGCTATGTTACTGATAAAACCCAGATATTCTGGGCAGCCTCCGGTCCAGCCATTTCGGACGAAGTCGCATCCGCGCATTCGTTCTGCATGGACGTGCAGTCCTTTGTGGCTGAAAACTTAAAGCCCGGAGCCATACCCAGCGAACTCTACGCCCATTGCCGGGAATGGGCCGTGAAACAGGGGTTTGCCGAAGGTTTCATGGGGCTTGGCGGAAACAAGGTGCCCTTCCTGGGGCATGGCATAGGCCTTGTGGTGGACGCATGGCCCGTGCTGGCCAAAGGTTTCGACGAGCCCTTCGAGGCCGGCATGGTTATGGCCGTGGAACCCAAGATGGGCATCGCGGGCGTCGGCATGGTGGGAGTCGAAAACACCTTCGAGGTGACGCCGTCGGGCGGGGTGTGCCTCACTGGAGACAGTTTTGGCATACTGTCCGTAGGGTAGCCGCTGGCGTCTTGGGTGCGGCGTGTGAATACCCAAGGAACAAGCCGGGCCTCCCCCATGGAATCGAGGGCGGCCCGAAGGCAAGTTTGCGATTGCTCTTTCTGGACGGTGCCAGGGCTCCGCGAGAGATGTCGTATTACGTTTTGCCTTTATAATGTTGGCAGATCGTCTTACGCTAGTCCCGCTCGTCAAGCGCGTCCATAAGGCTTATTGTCAGGCGCAGGAAATCCGCTTCGGTTATGATGCCAACCAGCTTGTCGCCGTCCACCACGGGCAGGCAGCCGTATTTGTGGTCCAGGAGCATTTGGGCGGCGTCGCGAAGCTGGGTGTCGGAGGAGACAACGGCCACGTCCGTGCGCATGATTTCGCGCAGGGGGATTCCAGCGTCCAGTTCGTCCTGGGTGGAAGAGTCGATCTCCGAGAGCTTGGAAACGGCAACAGCCAACATGTCCCGGTGGGTGATGAGCCCGATGAAGCTGTCCTTCGAGTCGACAATGGGCACGTGCCGCACTCTGGCCATCTCCATGATCTGTTTGGCGGTGTAGAGGGAATCCGACTCCAGCAGAGTGAACAACTGGGTGGTCATGAGGTCGCTGACAGTGAGCATGTTCGTTCTCCTGGGGTTAGTATCCTGCAAAAAACCATGGTGAAGGCGTCGCGTTGCCCTTGCCGGTGTTGGATGTTCGAGGGTGCATGCCGCGGTCAATTCCAGTTGGGCGTTGCAGTTTCCGATTTTTCCATTCTTACATATTTACCAAGTCGCGTGGCGCCTGTAAACCCTGCCGGGAGAATTCATCTATTTTCCCATACGGACTCCAACGGCTGGCGTCTTGGTGAAAAAACAGGTATTTTCCTCGATGTAACGCCGGAGTTGTCGCTTGGAAATCGATCCCAAACGCAGTCGAGAGCGCATGGTGCGCGACCAGATCATCGCCAGGGGCGTCTCCTCTTCCGCGGTGCTGGCCGCGATGCGCAAGGTTCCGCGTCATCTTTTCGTGGAAGAGGCGCTCAAACCCCAGGCCTATGAGGACCACCCCCTGCCCATCGGACAGGGACAGACCATTTCCCAGCCCTACGTGGTGGCCTGGATGACCGAGCTTTTGGACATCCGTCCGGGCATGAAGGTCCTTGAGATCGGCACCGGCTCGGGGTACCAGACGGCGATTCTGGCGGAGATGAACGCCGTCATCTACTCCGTGGAGCGGGTGGCCGAACTCTACGAGCTGACCCGGAACCGCCTGGCCTCGATGGGGTATGGCAATGTTCATCTCAAACTCGACGACGGGACGATGGGCTGGCCCGAATACGCCCCTTACGACCGGATTCTGGTCACTGCCGGCGGCCCCAGGGTGCCGGAGCCGTATGTGGAACAACTGGCCGATCCCGGCCTGTTGATTATGCCGGTGGGACCTGAACGGCGCAGCCAGAATCTGCTTCTCTTGCGCAAACAGGATGGGAAGATCGGACGCAAGTCCGTGGGACAGGTAATGTTTGTCGATCTCGTCGGCCGCCACGGCTGGTAGGCTGGACGGAGGAATTCCATGAATATCAAGAAGAAAGGCGAGAAGGACCCAGCAGCCTGCAAGAGCTGCTCGAAAGCGAGCACCTGCGGCTCCAAGTCGTCCTCCGAAGATTGCAAGGACTCCAAGGCGCAGCAGCAGGACGAACGGATCTCTTCGGCCCTGTCGAAGATCGGCTACAAGCTCTTCGTCATGAGCGGCAAGGGCGGAGTGGGCAAGAGTTCTATCACCGTGAACCTGGCCGCGGCCCTGGCCCGAAAGGGACACAAGGTCGGCATTCTGGACGTGGATCTCCATGGTCCGAGCGTTCCGCGCATGCTTGGGCTCTCGGGAAACCTGGAGGCCAACGAAAAGGGCGAGGTTTCCCCCAAGGCCTACGACGAGAATCTCTATGTGGTGTCCATGGAGTCCCTTTTGAAGGACCCGGACCAGGCTGTCCTGTGGCGCGGCCCCATGAAAACCTCCGCCATCCGGCAGTTCATAGGAGAAGTGAAGTGGGGCGACCTGGACTATCTCGTCATCGATTCCCCGCCCGGAACCGGAGACGAACACATGACCGTTCTGCGCACCATTCCCGACGCCCTGTGCGTGGTTGTGACCACGCCGCAGGAAGTCTCCCTGGCGGACGTGCGCAAGGCCATAAATTTCCTGCAATACGCCCAGGCGAACATCCTGGGGCTGGTTGAGAACATGAGCGGGCTCATCTGCCCGCACTGTTCCAAGGAGATAAATCTGTTCAAGAAGGGCGGCGGAGAGGAACTGGCCAAAAAGTACGGCATCGAATTTTTGGGCGCCATCCCCCTGGACCCGGTCACTGTGGTGGCCGGTGACGTAGGCAAGCCGGTGGTGCTCATGGATGCTCCCTCTCCAGTGAAGGACGCCCTCATGACTCTGGCCGACAATATCGACAAAGCCGCCCAGTCCAGCTTGGAGGCCCATTCCACCTTGAGTCGCTGACGCTTTGCCATGAGTATCACCTGTTTGTGCTTTCGCCGGCCTGGCCGGAATGACCGGGCCTTTGGCCAGGTCCATCCGGTTCGCCCGGAACGCGGCATGGGAGACCGTGCATGATGAACCTACCCAATATTCTCACTCTTGCCCGCATCGGCGTGGTGCCGGTGCTCGTGCTCATGCTTTATTTCCCGGGCCAGTCCATGTGCTTTGCGGCCATGCTCGTGTTCATCCTCGCGTCCGTGACCGACATCGTTGACGGGTTCCTTGCCCGGCAAATGGGTTTGGTGACGAACCTCGGCAAGTTCCTGGACCCCCTTGCGGACAAGCTGCTCATCGGCTCGGTGATCATCATGCTGGTGCGCCTGGGTTGGGTGGAAGCCTGGGTGGCGGTGCTCATCATCGGACGCGAGATGGCTGTGACAGGTCTGCGGGCAGTTGCGGCGGACGCTGGCGTGGTGATCGCCGCAGACCGTTTCGGCAAGTTGAAGACTATTATTCAGACTTTCGCCCTGTGTCCCTTGATTCTGCATTATCCCTTCGCAGGTGTCGATCCTCAGCCTTTCGGGGACATGCTGCTCTATGTTGCGCTGGGATTAACTGTCGGATCAGGGGCCAATTACATGTACACCTTCTTTAAAAACTGGTCTCCTCAATAGTCTTGGCGTTGCCAAGGGCTTTTGGCCGTCCGGAGCATCATGGGGTGCTTCGGGCGGCTTCTTTCGTTGTTGGTTCCAGAGACGATGGTGCGATCGGCTGTAATTGGATAACACTCCCTTGCTTTTCAGTGTAGGGATGCATGGATGATGTCTTGGAGGAGAAGTGTCCTTTTTTTGGTCTTAAAAAATACATTTCTCTCTATTTTGCTTTGCATTTCCTTTTCTGGTATGTAATGAAACAACAAAGAGTTCGCCAACCCTTGCCGGGATTGCCTTCCCTGGCTGGTTGAAGTAGGAAGAAAAGGACTTTGGCCTCAATTTTTGGATAGAGCAGGGTAAGTCTTCATGCAAGAGCTCGATTCGACAACCCTTGCCGCGCGCATCATGAACTGCCTCCAGACCATTCTGGAGCTTGAACCAATGCTTAGCCGTCTTGATTCCGGACACATCCTGCTCTCAGAATTCAAGGTTCTCAAAGCCTTCTTGAACGACATGGACGGCCTGTCGCTTGACGAGGACGACGTGACGCGTATAGAAACCGCCACTGAGCATTTCCTCCAGGAACTGAAGACGCCCGTGGCTTTCACGGCCCCGGGCGGCGCCAACAGAGTGACTCTTCAATAGCCATGTTCATGCGGCGCCTGCTTCTGACGATGATCCTCTCTTGCAATGCAATATTGCTTTACAACCTTGTATGGAGCGACAAAGGCATATTCGCCTACCTGGATCTGAAGAATCACCAGAAGCAGCTGAAGTCCAGGCTGGAAAACCTGGGCGGACGATCGCTTGATTTGAGTCAGGAAATCCGCTGGTTGAAATCCGACAAGGCATTTACGGAAAAAATGACGCGCGCACACGGGAACTATCTCCGCGATAACGAAATCATCTATCTTTTCCCAGGGAACACTCCCGAAGGAAGCGTCGGCGATGACATCAAAAATTGATTTCTACCGTGAAGTCCTAAACGACGACCCCAACTCCCGCGTCTTCTTCCCGCTGGCCAAGATGCTTGCTGAGCAGGGCGAGGCCGAAGAAGCCGTCTCCGTGCTCAACCGGTCCGTGGGGTTTCATCCCGGGCATCTGGAAGCAAAGTTCCTGCTGGTGGAGCTTCTCACCCGCCTGGGTCGCCAAGAGGAGGCTCTGGGCGCGTTCGAGGGGCTTTCTTCGCTCATGTCGAGCTACCCCTCGGTCTGGACTCTCTGGGCCTCCAAAACCACCGGCCTTTCAAAAGATTCCGCCCTGGCCCTCAAATTTCTGGCTCTGTCCCTGCAGGGCAAGGATGTCTCCTGGCTGAGCATCATGGAGCAGGGGCTCGGCATCGCATCAGGGACGCCTGTCTCCGCAGATGACGACGACGCTCATGAAGGCTCTGACGTTTCTGGCGGGTTCAGCCTGCGTGGGGCCGACGAGGTCATGGCCTTGACCCAGCAGATCGTGTCCCAGGAACGTCTGACCCCGAAGGAGCAACTGCCGCCGGAATGCGCCTCCCAGGCTTTCGCCACGGTGAAGACCAGGACCATGGCCGATCTTTTGGCCCGGCATGGCGACTATTCCTCGTCCCTTGAGATTTATGGCGAACTTCTTCGCATGTCCTCCTCCGAGCAGGAGAAAAAGAACATCACCGCCCGCATCGCGGAAATCGAATCCCAAATGGCCGCCGGCGTGGCTCCGGCCAGACCCGCTCTGGGACAGCAGCCCAAATCCAAGGCCAAACTGGTGAGCATGCTCGAAGCCCTCGCCAACCGCCTGGATGCCCGGGCTACCGCCTGAGCCGCTTGAAATCGCCCTCACCAAAGAGTACACGGGCCAGGTACGCTTGGGTCTCACCCCATCTCACACTCGGTAAAAAGGAACGGCGTCATGCTTAAACGCGTTATTCCGGCCATGCTGGCCTGCGTTCTTTTCGCGGCCTCTGGCTGCGACACGGTCAAGCCCTACTGGAAGGGCACGAAGAAATTCTACAAAGAGTACGTCAACGTCGATCCGTCCATTGACCTCAAGGATCCGGGGGATTCCGACCCTTCCGTGCGCAAACTGGCCGCTTTGTTCGCTCCCGTGGACGAGCATCTGGAATTCTTGCTGCGCAGTCTCTCGGCCCAGGACCTGCCTCCTGAACGCGAATGGTGCCAGGCATTCATGGACGCCTTCCCGTGGCTTTCCGGCATGGCCGTTCTGACCGACACCGGGCTGGTTTCGTTCAAACTGCCCACGTATACCATCAAACCCATCGACTACGCGCCTCTGCTGGAGTTCGAGAAGCTCTACAAGAACAGAAAGATGGCCGCATATGTCGCCGCTTCCGAGCTTGGATCCGAGGTACTTGTGGCCAAGCCCCTTTTTGTGAACAACGAATACAAGGGGCTTCTGGTTGTGAGCTTCGATCCGGGCAACCTGGCGAAGTTTTCTCCCGAGCCAGGCCAGTTGATGATCTTCGCACCCGGAGCGACTCTTTGGACCGGGGATAATGCCGCGGCCTGCCAGTCTCTTGCGCAGCTGAATTGGAAAAACATATTCAAGAGCGACGTGGCCGGAGAACAGGCTGTCGGGGGAACCCGGTACCTCTGGCAGTCGCGCTTTGTGGCCCAGGCCCGCTTGATCTACGCGGTTTCCGCGGCGCAAGCCCCGGCCAAACCCGCCAAGGCGGAAGCCAAGCCGCAGCCCGCGCCAGCACCGGCTCAATAAACGCATCAACTGAAGCTGGGGGGGCGAAAGCCCTCCCGTAACGGTTTGTGCAGAGAGTAGCCTCTCCAAACCGTTGCGGAAGAACCATTGGAATTTCAACTCGCCAAACAAGGAGCCGGCCGCATGCGCCAGGTCACCGTCACTGAACACCTCCTCCTGCACCAGAAGGAATCGCCCATGGCCACCGGGCGTTTCACCTCCATGTTCAACGAGCTGATCCTGGCCGCCAAGATCATATCCCGAGAGGTGAACAAGGCCGGCTTGGTGGACGTGCTCGGATTGACCGGTGAAGTGAATGTTCAGGGCGAGGCTGTGCGCAAACTGGACGAATACGCCAACTCCGTGCTCATTCACCGGATGCAGCGGGCCGGAGTGCTCTGCGCCATCGCCTCGGAAGAGAACGCGGATCTCATCGAGATTCCGGACCATCTCCCGAAAGGCGACTACATCCTGGTCATCGATCCGCTGGACGGCTCCACCAACATCGACGCCAACGTCAACGTCGGCACCATCTTCTCCATTCTGCGCCGCAAGGAGAAAAGCGAATGTTCGGCCAGGCTGTGCGAAGTGCTCCAGAAGGGTGCGGAGCAGGTGGCGGCCGGGTATTTCCTCTACGGCACCTCCACCATGATGGTCTACACCACCGGGCGCGGCGTGAACGGCTTCACCCTGGATCCCAGCGTGGGCGAGTTCCTGCTCTCCCATCCTGAAATCCGCACCCCGGAAAGGGGCAAGATTTACTCCGTCAACGAGGCCTACTGGACCTATTGGGACGAACCCACCCGCGAGATAGTCGATTATTTCAAGAGCCCCGGGAACGAGCGCGGCGCGCCGTACTCCGGCCGCTACATCGGGTCGCTGGTGGCGGATTTCCACCGGAATCTCCTCTACGGGGGCATCTTCCTCTATCCCGCCGACACCCAGGATCCCAAGAAGCCCCACGGCAAGCTGCGCCTCATGTGCGAAGCGAGCCCCCTGGCCTTCGTCTGCAAGCAGGCCGGCGGGGCGGCCAGCGACGGCCGGGGCGACATCCTGGACATCGAACCCACCGAATTGCACGAGCGCGTCCCGCTGTTCATCGGCAGCAGGAAAGACGTGGAAAAGGTGGTGGAGATTTACGGCAAGCATAAGAAATGATTTGTCTTGGCGTCGAGACCTCCTGCGACGAGACCGCGCTGGCACTGGTGGAGGACGGCAAGCTCCTCGGAGAGAGGATGGCCAGCCAGGTGGAGCTGCACGCCCTCTTCGGCGGCGTCGTTCCCGAGCTTGCCTCCCGCGAACACCTTCGCAAAATGTCGGCCTTGTTCAATTCCCTGCTTGAATCAACCGGCGTACGCTCCGAGCGTATCGGGGCCGTGGCCATAGCCAGGGGGCCCGGCCTGCTGGGCAGCCTGCTGGTGGGATTGAACTTTGCCAAAGGGCTTTCGCTGGGGCTTGGGGTTCCCCTTGTGGGGGTGAACCACCTGCACGCCCATTTGATGGCAGTCGGGCTTGAGCGCGATGTCCCCTTTCCCTCTCTCGGTCTCCTGATTTCCGGTGGCCACACCCACCTCTATCTCATCAAATCTTTTTTTGATTTCGAGCTGTTGGGACGCACTTTGGACGACGCTGCCGGCGAGGCCCTGGACAAGGCCGCCAAGCTGGTCAATCTTCCCTATCCTGGCGGCAAGTTCATCGACCTGTTGGGTCAAGGCATGGAGCCCGACAGATCCCTGTTTCCCCGGCCCAACACCAGCCATCCCGGCCTGGATTTCAGTTTCAGCGGCCTGAAAACCTCTGTGGCCCGCTACGTGGACGCGCATCCGCACCTGAAACTGCCGGTGCTGCCCGAAGGCCAATTGCCGGACGTGCCCGGACTGCCTCTTTTCTGCTCCTCCATCAATTGGGCTGTCGCGGACACGCTACGCATCAAGACCAAACGCGCCTTTGCCGCGCACCCCGGGATGAAGGCCCTCATCGTGGCCGGGGGAGTCGCTGCAAATTCCATGATCCGCCGGGTACTGACCGGCTTCTGTAAGGACGCCGGAGTTGAGGCTGTGTTTCCTTCCATGTCCTTATGCACGGACAATGCGGCCATGATTGCCTCTCTGGGCGAGAAGCTGGCATGCGCCGGTCTGAGCCACGGCATGGAGCTTATGGCCATCCCGCGCGGCCGCCCGGTTCCCTTTGATTATTCTCGGGTATAGCCAAGGATAAACAGGCCGGGCTCAGGTCCGCCGCACCAGCGTTCACTCAGGGGGTTCCCGGCTCGCGATTCTGAGAGGCGATTTATCACCTTGTAATAGATGGTTATATTTTTTAATTGAGCTGGTGGTTCTATTTGGTGGCCTTGACGAAGTTCGAGACATCAGGCTTAGATGTAGAAGGACCAACGCTGATTTTAAAAATTCAGGAATTATTCGCTTCTCAAAATCCGGGACGTTCTGTAAGAACCAATCAAGCCGGAACGCCCTCGTTCCTGCGGGCCCGTCCATGAATGAAGCGGGCCTTTCTCTTCGAGGTTCACGATTCAGCAAAGGAGAATACGCATGGCCATCCAAGTCACCGATGCAAATTTTGAAGAAGAAATCCTCAAGTGCCAGCTGCCAGTTCTGGTGGATTTCTGGGCTCCCTGGTGCGGCCCCTGCCGAGCCATGGGTCCGGTGATCGACGAACTGGCCAACGAGTATACCGGTCAGATCAAAGTGACCAAGATGAACGTGGACGAAAACCCCGCCACCCCCAGCAAGTACGGTATCCGCGCTATTCCCACCCTGATCCTTTTCAAGGCTGGCGAAGTGGTTGAGCAGATTACCGGCGCCGTTTCCAAGTCCTCCATCAAGGAAATGATCACTCAGAAGGCGCTCTAGTCCATGAAGAGTTACGA
This sequence comes from Desulfovibrio sp., assembly GCA_016208105.1. Taxonomy (NCBI): domain Bacteria; kingdom Pseudomonadati; phylum Thermodesulfobacteriota; class Desulfovibrionia; order Desulfovibrionales; family Desulfovibrionaceae; genus Desulfovibrio; species Desulfovibrio sp. The sequence continues at coordinate 99,782 of JACQYS010000029.1, read as the reverse complement.
CGCAGTGGTCGTGGGAGGCGGGCCGTCCGGAATGACGGCCGCTCTCTATCTGGCCAGGTCCGAGCTCACTGTGGCCATGGTGGAGAAGCTTTCTCCCGGCGGCCAGGTGCTCATGACGCATTTCATTGAGAATTATCCCGGCTATCCCGACGGCATCGAGGGATGGAAACTGGCGGATATTTTCGCCAAGCATCTCGACTCTTATCCGGCAATCGCCAGGTTGAACGACGAGGTCAAAGCCATCGAGCCCCATGAGGGTGCACACAAGCTTTTGGTCGGTTCCGAGTGGATCCAGGCCAGGTCCGTGATCATCTGTTCAGGGGCCAGATACAAGCGTGTAGGCATCCCGGGGGAAAGCGAACTGCTTGGCAAGGGCGTGTCCTACTGCGCCCTGTGCGACGGCAATTTCTTTCGGGGCCAGGACGTGGCGGTCATCGGCGGCGGCAATTCCGCCCTGGAAGAGTCGCTGTACCTTGCCAGACTGGTAAAAAAGCTCTACCTCATTCACCGCCGCGACGACTTCCGGGCCCAGCGCTGTTATCAGGAACGCTGTGTCATAAACCCGGCCATAGAGCTTGTCCGCAGTTCGGTTGTGGAAGAGATCGTCGGTACCGATAAGGTCGAGGCCGTGACCATTCGCAACCTCAAATCGGGCGAAGTTTCGCGGCTGGAAGTGCAAGGGGTGTTCGTCTTTGTGGGCTACGAACCCAACGGCGGTTTTTTCCCGCCGGAGATGGAACTCGATACACAGGGGTTTATTGTCACGGACCAGAACTACCGTACCAGCGTGCCGGGCATCTACGCCGCCGGGGATGTGCGCTCCAAGCACGTCCGCCAAGTGGCCACCGCCGTGGGAGATGGCGCGGGTGCGGCGAGCACAGTCATCAGTTATCTGGAGACCCTGACCCACCATTAACACAGGTTCGCAAGCAAACACATGACAAGAACCAATTTCGTGCGCGCCATATCACTGGCGCTTCTGCTTTTCGGCCTTTCCGGCTGCGGCTTCATCGACTACTATTTCCTGCCTCCGGCCGAGGACACCGCTCAGGAACTCTGGGAAGCCGGGCGGGACGCCATGAAGGAAAAGCGCTACACCGAAGCTCAGGAGTACTTCCTGAAGCTTAAGGACCGCTATCCTTTCAGTCCCTACACCCCTGACGGACTCATCGGGTTGGGCGACGCCTACTTCATGGACGACAAGTTCCTGCAGGCCGCGGACGCCTACAAGGAATTCGAAGCCCTTCATCCCAGGCACGAGCAGATCCCTTACGTGCTCTACCAGGTCGGCGTGTCCACCTTCCGCCGGCTCGAGTCCATCGATCTGCCTCAGGACGGTCTCCAGGAGGCCATCCAGTACTTCACCCTGCTCAAGGACGCCTATCCCAACACCCAGTGGGGACAGGACGCGCCCAACTGGATCGTGAAGTGCCGGACCCGCATGGCTTCCCACGAGATTTTCGTGGCCGACTTCTACTGGAACACGGACAGGTTCGGAGCCGCTTGGCGCCGCTACATGTACGTTGCCGAGAACTTCAAGGATCTGCCCGAGATCTTCGCGTATTCCAAGGAGAGGGCCCAGCTCTCCTACTTGAAATACCAGAAGACCCTTTCCGAGTCGGAACGCCGGGAAGTGGAAGGCAGTTGGCTCAAGTTCCTGAAATGGCTCTAAGACGAGGCGGCCTTCGGGCCGCCTTTTTCTTCATCCCATGACTCAAGACCGGCCTGGCGCACTTCCTGATTTGTTTGATGCCTGGCGCGTAAGCGATGCCCGGTTCGCCAAGGCGTACCATCGGACCGGGGACCGGGGCAGGGCCGTTATCAAGAGCGCTATCGCCGCCGCCTTCCAGGCCTGGCAGCCTTCAGCCTGCGCCAGTGTAGCCATCTCCACCCGCTTTCATGGCGGCGAGACCCGCTCCGAAGAGACCGCCCCCCGCCCCTGGTACGCACTCGCCCTTGATCCCGGGGTTGTGTCTCCAGCCCAGATCGTGGCCGCCCTCATCCCGGCGGTGGCCGCGCGCATCCCCAATGTGCTGGTTTTCCGGCCCAAGGCGCGAAGCGGCTGGCCGGATGCGCTCCTGACCGCCCTTGAACTGTGCGGCGTGGAGCAAGTATTTTCCCCGTCCATGAAGAACTTCGAATACTGCCTGGGCTTTCTTCGGGATGCATTCGGCCGGGGAGGCCTGGCCTGTCTTGGTGCTGAGCCTTTCTGGAAGAAGATTGCGGTATTGGCCGGGAGCGGGGTGCGCACGCACTGGCTGGCACCTCCCCCTCAGATGGGCCAGCTTGTTGTTTCTGGCATCACCTGGGATCAGGACGCAATCGAGTTCGCGCATGCCGGGGTGGAGCTTGCCGTGTATGGCGACGCCTCTGCTCTGGCCCATTCGGAACACGAGGTTGTGCTCGCTCCCTATGCGGCGGCGCCGCGTTCGGCCAGGCTGGTTCTCGAACCCGGGCGCGAGGCCCTGTGGGACTGGAACGACCTGCCGCGCGAGCTTTTCTTTGGCCGGCGTCTCGTCTATAGCTGATTCCCATCATGGCTTCACATTCTCCCTCGGGCAAGCCGGGAATCGGCTCTCTGCGCAATATCGGCATCATCGCCCATATCGATGCGGGCAAGACCACTCTGACCGAGAGGATTCTCTATTACGCCGGCAAGATACACCGCATGGGCGAGGTCCACGAAGGCACCGCCACCATGGACTATCTGCCCGAGGAACAGGAACGGGGCATCACCATCACCTCGGCCTGCACCACCTGCTACTGGGCGGGCCGCCAGATAAACATCATCGACACTCCCGGACACGTCGACTTCACCATTGAGGTGGAGCGCTCCCTGCGCGTTCTGGACGGAGCCATCGGCGTCTTTTGCGGTGTGTCCGGAGTCGAACCCCAGTCCGAGACCGTGTGGCGCCAATCCGAGCATTACCGAGTTCCGAAGCTGGCCTTTGTGAACAAGATGGACAGGCCGGGGGCGGATTTCCGGGCTGTTTTGGACTCCATGCGCCAGCGCCTCGGTGCTGTCCCGCTCGCCATCCAGATCCCTCTGGGTGCGGGCCCTGATTTTTCCGGCATTGCCGATCTTGTGCGCATGGAGAAAATAGTTTTCTCCGGCGATACGGCTGAACGCGCTCCTCTCGCCGCCGACGAGAGAGCCCTGGCCGAGCCCTGGCGGGACACCATGCTCGAAGCCCTTGCCGAACATGACGAAGCCCTCATGGTAGCCTATCTTGGCGGCGAGGCCATCGCTTCGGACATGATAGCCGCCGTGATCAGGAAGGCCACGCTGTCGCGCGGGCTCACCCCGGTTCTGACCGGTTCGGCTCTTCGGAACATGGGCGTCCAGCCCGTCATGGACGCTGTCTGCGACTATCTGCCGAGCCCGGCCGACATCGGATCGGTGCAGGGCCTGGATCCTGTTTCCAGGAAGACGGTCGAGCTCGCTCCAGACCCCAAGGCTCCGCTCTCCGCCCTGGTGTTCAAGGTGATCATGGAAGCGGGGCGCAAGCTCGCCCTGGTGCGCGTGTATTCCGGCACCCTGGTCGAAGGCGAGGATGCCGTGAACGTCACCCAGGGCAAGACCGAGAGGATTGGCCGCATCTTCCATCTGCACGCGGACCAGAAGGAGCCCCTGCCCAAGGCCGGACCAGGCGAGATCGTGGCTCTGGCCGGGATGAAACTGCCGCGCACCGGCGACACCTTGGCCAGCAAGGCGCAGCCAGTACTGTTGGAGAGCATCTCCCAGTACAAGCCGGTGCTTTCCATGGCCCTGGAGCCTCGCAACACCGAGGAACTTGATAAGTTGAAGGACGCCATGGCCAGGGTGCTCCTGGAAGACCCCACCTTGACCTGCGCTCACGACGAGGACACCGCCCAGCTCATCCTTTCCGGCATGGGAGAGCTGCACCTGGAAGTGGTGCTGGAGCGCATCCGGCGCGAGCACGGTCTGACGCCCAGGGCGGGCAAGCCCCAGGTGGTCTGCCACGAGACAGTCACCAGGGAAGGCCGCGGCGAAGCGGAATTCGCCCGCGAGCTGGGCGGACAGATGCACTACGGGAAAGTTGTGCTCACTGTGGCGCCTCTGCCCCGTGAAAAGGGCAGGGAAATCCATGTGCCGCTCGACCCGAAAGTCTGGCCCAAGGTCTGGCTGGACGCTGTGGCAGAGGGCCTGGAGGATGGGCTTGAATCCGGGGCCCTGGAGGGCTTTCCGGTTCAGGACGTCTCCGTGCGCGTGGAGGACATGGGAAGGGTGGAAGGCCAGTCGTCCCCGGCGGGCTACCGCATGGCCGCAGCCCAGGCCCTGAAGAGCGCGCTTCGAAACGCTTCCCCGGCGCTGCTGGAACCCATCATGTATCTTGATATCTCGGTCCCGGACGACTTCGTGGGCGACGTGATCGGCCTGCTGGGTTCCAAAGGGGCGAAGATTGAGAATCTTTTCGACCGGGCAGGGCAGAAGATCGTCCAGGCGCTCACACCCCTGCGCAGGCTGTTCGGCTTTTCCACCGAGCTTCGTTCCGCCACCCAGGGCAGGGCGGGCATGGTGATGAAGTTCGCCCGGTTCGACCTCCTGGAATAGCCGTGCGCATATTGGGGGGAAGATTCAAGGGGCGCGACCTGCCCACGCTTTCGGGCGACGGCTGCCGGCCGGCCATGGCCAAGGTGCGCGAGGCGCTTTTTAACATGCTGGCGGCCAGAGGGCTTGACGTGGAAGGCCTAAGGGTGCTTGACGTGTTCGCGGGCACCGGCAGCCTGGGATTTGAATGCCTGAGCCGAGGCGCGGCGTTTGTCCGGTTTGTGGAAGCCAACAAGACCCTGGCCAGGCGGATAGCCGACAACGGACGCCTCCTGGGTCTTGGCCCCGAATCCTGCTCGGCTTCCCCGGGAGACGCCCTCAAGCTTCTCTCAAGACCGCCCCGGGAGCCTTTCGGACTCGTGTTTATCGATCCGCCGTACGGCCGCGATCTTCTGGCTCCGGTGCTTACGCGTGTTGTCGCCAACCACTGGCTTGCCCCCGGCGCCTTTGTCGTGGCCGAGCTGGAAAAAGATCTCAACCTGAATATCTGCCCCGCCTCACTGGAACTGGAGGCGGACCGGCTTTACGGACAAACCAGGATACTCGTATGGACTCTCGCAAATCCCACACAGCCGTCTATCCCGGAACCTTCGACCCCCTGACCATGGGCCACCGCAGCCTTGTGCGCCGTGCGCTCAAGGTTTTCGACGGGGTCACCGTGGCGGTGGCGGAACAGACGCCCAAGCAACCTCTTTTCACCCTGGAAGAGCGGGTGGAGATGATCCGCGAGGTTTTCGCAAGCGAACCCCGCGTCAAGGTCGAGCCGTTCAGCGGGCTTTTGGTGGAGTACGTTCGCTCCTCCGGGGCCAACGTCATTCTGCGGGGCATGCGCGCGGTTTCGGACTTCGACTATGAATTCCAGCTGGCGCTCATGAACAGGCGTCTGGACAAGGACATCGAAAGCGTATTTCTCATGACCGACTTCAGGTGGCTCTACATAAGCTCCACCATCATCAAGGAACTTGCCAGGGCGGGAGGCGACTACGAGGGGCTGGTGCCGGACGCGGTGACGCGCCGCTTGCGGGAACGCTTCGGCCCCCCCAACGGCAAGAGAAAATAGGGCTCGCTTTCCACGTGCATCCCGCAAAGGCTCTTTGCATACTGGGGCCGACAGGAGCCGGAAAAACCGAGGCGGCTCTGGCTTTGGCAGACGCGGTACGAGGCGTGGTGGTCAATTTCGATTCACGCCAGGTGTATCGGGAGATTCCGGTCACCACCGCCCAGCCCACTCCCGAGGAGCAGACCCGGTGCGGGCACATGCTCTACGGTTTTCTTTCCTGTTCGCGGGCCATATCCGCTGGAGCTTATGCCGAGCTGGCCGCGCCCGTAATCCGGGATGTGCTGGCCCAGGAGATGGTCCCCATTCTGGTCGGTGGCACCGGCCTGTACCTGAAGGCCTTGCTCGAGGGCATGGCCCCGATCCCGGATGTGCCCGGCGAGGTCCGCCAAAAGGTTCTCGACGACTGGGATTTCCACGGACCTCTGGCCATGCACGAACGTCTGGCACTGAGCGATCCCGCCTATGCTACAAAAGTGCACCCGAACGACCGCCAACGCGTGACCAGAGCCCTGGAAGTCTTCGATGCCACAGGCAGGACGTTCTCCCAGTGGCATGCGGCCACCGAGAAGGTGCTTGACGTGCCCTGCCTGAAGATGGGCATCGGCCTGGACAAGGGAGTCCTGGAAAAACGTCTGGCCCGCCGCATCGAGGCCATGCTCGAAGCGGGTGCCCTGGAGGAAATCCGGCGCGCCGTGGAACTCTGCCCGGAGCCCAATGCGCCGGGGCTTTCCGGAATAGGCTGCGCCGAACTGGCCGCCCATCTGCGCGGGGAAACGAGCCTGGATGAGGCCAAGGCCCTGTGGCTTTCCAATACAAAGGCCTACGCCAAGCGGCAGATGACCTGGTTCAAGAAGGACCCGGACATTCGCTGGTTCAGCCCGGGCGAGGCAGGGGCGATGCTTACGACGGCGCAAAAATGGTTGCACACGCCGTGAACAGTGCCAAGGGCGTTGGTATGTCCCGCATTTCCAGGCGCAGCGCCATCTCAATAGTGACAACCGCCTGCTTGGGCCTTTCCGTGCAGTGCTTTGCCAGCAAGGACACAGGCCAGGAGCTCGCCTCCAAGGGGCACGAACTGCTCCTTTCCGGGAAGCCGTCCGAGGCGCTCGCCATGCTCAAGGAGGCGGCCAGGTTAGATCCCGCCAACCCCTGGGTGTTCAACCTGCTTGGGCGGGTTTATTTCATGTCCGACCAGAACTCCCTGGCTGCCGAGAGCTTCCGAATGGCTCTTCGGGCTGACCCAGGCGACGGCTATGCCCGCATGATGCTCGACGTGCTGTCCCAGAAACCCCTGGGGCCTGCCCACACCCCAGAAAAGCCCGCCAAGCACAGGAAGCCTTCCCAGATTGAGGAGGACGCCCGCAAGGAACTCGAAGCGTACGCCGCCAGCGGCAAGCCTTCCGGGGCGCGGCTCATCCTCATCGATCCCGGCCATGGCGGGGCTGACAAGGGTGTGGCGGGTTCAACGGGACTGGCGGAAAAGACAATTGCCTTCGAGTTGGCAATAAAGGTCGCTTCGGCAGTGGAAGCCCAACAGGCGGGCGTGCGGGTTCTCCTGACCAGGAACGCGGACCACGACCAGCCGCTGTGGAGCAGATCCGCTCTGGCCGGGCTTCTGGGGGCCGATCTTTTCGTTTCCCTGCATTGCGCGGCTTCCCTGCCGGGGTATTCCGGCATCGAAATCTACTCCTATTCCCCAACTCCTTCGGATCCTCAGGCAGCGGCAGTGGCCGACCTGGAAAACGGGGTCATCCGCTTCGAGCGGATCCAGGCCCCGATGGTCCAGGTTCCGGTTGCCATGGATTTTGTGTCGTCCTGGTACACGAGGCGGCTGTCGGTGATGGGCAGGGAAGCGGCCCAGCGGATCGCAACCGGGCTTAGGGCCGGGAAACCGCTGGATACGGTCACTGTGCGTGCCGCGCCCCTCAAGGTGCTGGCCAATGCCGGGCGGCCGTCCGTTTTGCTGCAAACGGGCTTTCTCTCCAACCAGCCGGACGAAACTGCCCTCAAAAACCCGGAATTCCTGGAGAAGCTTGCCGATGAGCTTGCCAGGGCCTTGACTCGAAGCCTTGGATAGGGTTTTCACTGATCATGGTTTCCGGCTCAAGCAACTGGACCATCCCCAATGCCCTTACCATGGCGCGGATTCTCTTTACGCCCCTGTTCGTGGGCTTTTTTCTGGATGGAAGCCACAGGGCTGCGCTGTTCATGTTCTTTTTGGCCGGAGCAACGGACGCGTTGGACGGATTCCTGGCCCGAGTGCTCAACCAGCGATCCCCGCTCGGAGCCGTGCTCGACCCCGTGGCGGACAAAATCCTTCTGGACTCGGCCTATGTCTGTCTGGCCCATGCCGGCTGGATCCCAACCTGGCTGGCGGTGGCCGTGGTCAGCCGGGACGTCTTGATTCTTGGAGGGGTGGCGCTTCTGACCTTCTGGGGTCAGGACATGAGGGCGAGTATCAAGCCGAGCCTTACCAGCAAGGCCACGACGGTTTTTCAGATGGCTCTTGCCCTGGCGGCCTTTTGGCGGGGCATGGCCGGTTTGGAAGGTGCTTTGGGGCTCGCAGTGGATTGGCTGGCCTGGGCAACGGCGGCCCTGACGTTCGTTTCGGGATCTCTCTACGTGGTTTCCGGACTGACGATGTTCAAAGGGGCCTCTGACCAGGACTAGTGGGTGTCCTTCTTGTCCTTGGTCTCTTCGATTTTGTCCGTTTCGGAAGTGGCCCGGCGGAAATCCCTGATGGCCTTGCCCAGACCGCGTCCAAGATCGGGAAGTTTGCTTCCCCCGAAAAGAAGCAGAACGATAAGCAAAATGAGCGATAACTCCCAAAAACCTAAGCCGAACATGCCAAGCCTCCCAATCGATTGCTTCTCAAAAGGCTACATTGCTGCCAGTAACCGGTCAAGCGAAGCGAGAACCCTTTGACCCAGATATTACGGCTTCCAGCCACCGGTTGCGGACATTTCATTCGCGGCCGGTGCCTGTATGAAGAACACTTGAATCCCGGTTATCATGCTGCCTACCGTTGCGCTGTTCTGGAAAAGCTGCAGGCATTCTACGACTCCTTCCTTGCCCAGGCCGATGCCTTCGGGCTGGAAGAGTCGGTGGCCTGCGGCATCTGGGAGAAGCGATTCCGGGAGCTCTGCCAGGAGGATACGGGTTGTCAGGATCACAAGCCCGATGTTATTGATCCCTTTCCCGGCTGTCTTCATTGCCTGGAGGATGTCTGCGTCCTGAAGCTTCCCGAATGCGCGGGGCGCTGCCAGAATTTCACATCAAAATCTCGGGGATGACCCACGGACTATGAGTCTCAACACCACGAATTTCCTGGTCAATGTCCCAGCTCTCAATCCCGGGAGCGCGCCCGATGCACCTTCTGCCGTGCGTTTTTTGAACCCTGGCGTGCCTGTCCCCGGACATGACGCTTCCCTCTACAAGCCGGACAACCTGCCCATGAATGATGCCGTGGTGAAGGCCATGCTGGCCCAGTTCGCCCAATTGGCCCGCGAGACCAAGAACCTGGGCGATATATCGGCGCTTGTCTCAGGGCACTTCGAGAACTTCTTTTCGGGCACGAGTTTCGCCATAAAAGATGATCTCCGGGCAGCTCTTTCCGGCTCAGCCCGCGAAATCGAGATGCGCAAGGCTCTTTCCCGTGCGCAGACGGAACTTTGTCTGGCCTGGGCCCTGGAGGACGCGGCTTTCGAATTGGCGAGCCTCAAGGACAAACTGGACGCCCAGTGGAGCACGTTCGAGAAATCACTCGGCCTGGAAGAGGAAGACGCCTTGGAGGGCTCGGCTGCCGCCCTGGCCGGGGCCAAACCCGATCTCACTCCCGATGGGCCGAAGATCCCCCTTGCCGTGCTGATGGAGTCCATTCTGGCCTTTGTTCCAGACGGCCAGGGGCTCTATTGCGCGGACGAAAATATTTTGGCTGACTGGGCGGAGTACGGGGTGGCCTTCTCCGAGGCGTCCGCGGAAACCCTGGCCAGGTTTGGCCTTGAAGGGGAATGGCGCCAGGCCTTGGCCCCTGGCTACACGTTGTGCCTGAACAAGCGCCCCGACGCCTCAAAGCCGTGGCTGGACGCGGTTCGTTTGATCGTCTCCCCTGGAGGGAAATAGCCCATGCCCGAGTGTAATGACACATCACCCGCCGCCTTCCTGGACGGCGTTAAAGGCGTGATATTCGACTGCGATGGCGTGCTGGTGGACTCCAAGGTCGCCAACCGCATGTACTACAACACGGTGCGCAAAAAGCTCGGCCTTCTCCCCATGACTCCTGAGGAGGAAGAATTCGTCCACGCCCACGCGGTAACGGTGTCCATTGCCCATATCATTCCGGTGGAGCGCCTGGCCGAGGCCGAAGAGGCCCGCCGGGAGATCGACTACGAGCAGGACATCATGCCGTTCACTTTCCTGGAGGACGGTTTGGTGGACCTTCTTTCCACCATGCGAGACCAGGGATACCTTCTGGCGGTGAACACCAACCGGACGGATTCCATGGAGATGCTCCTGGAAACCTTCGACCTGACGGAATATTTTTCACCGGTGGTCACCGCCGCCAAAGTGAGCCACCCCAAGCCCAATCCCGAGGGGGTCCACCAGATTCTCAGGCACTGGAGCCTCACCAGGCAGCAGGTGGCCTACATTGGCGATTCCAGTGTGGACGAACTCACCGCCAGGGCCGCTGGCGTGCCGTTCTGGGCTTACAAAAATCCGAAGCTTTCCGCCGCGCTGCATGTGGGGAGTTTCGAACGCCTGCGCAGGTGTTTCCTCCAGGGGGCGACTTAGGGGCGGACTAAAAAGCCCTTGATTTGCGTGGGTGCGTGTGCGAGTCTCGCTTAGCCGGGAAATGTCCGGCCAAGCCAGTTATACGGGGAAAAACATGCCTTTTGTGGGACCTCTTTTAAAGACCATTGCTCTCATTCTTGATTTCGTTTTCGGCACCTATAAGTGGATCATCATCATAGCGGCGGTGGTCTCCTGGATTCGGCCCGATCCCTACCATCCCGTTGTCCGCTTTCTCTATTCCGCGACGGAACCCGTGCTCTACAGGGTGCGCCGCATGTTGCCGTTCGTCATGGTGGGGGGGATGGATCTCTCGCCTATTGTGGTTATTTTGGCGTTGCAGTTCATCGGCCAGGTGTTCATCGTCGAATCGATCGCTCAACTGGCCTTCATGATGCGCTAACCAGGAAGAGGCTGTGACGATCTCCAAGATCGACCTCTTGGGAAAGAAATTCAACCGTTGCATGCGCGGGTACTCCCCTGAAGAGGTGGACCTGGTCATGCACGAAGCCGCGGAAGCGCTCGGCGAAGTGGCCGACGAGAACCGCAGGCTTACGGAGCGTCTGGCCGAGTTGGAGCGTGCCCAAGGCGGCCGCTATCAGGACCCAGCCCTCGCGCAACCTCCCTCCGACCTTCGCGGTGCTCTTGCCACGGGACGAAAGATCGTTGAGGAAATTCATGAAAACGCCCGGCGCGACTCCCAGCGCATCATAGAGGAGGCCCGGGCCGAAGGGAGCCGCATTGTTGCGGACGCCAATCTGGTGAAGGCCCGCATTTTCGAGGAGATCGCGGATCTTCGGGCCCAGAAAGAAGCCTTTGATCAGGAAATGCGCAAACTCCTCGAAGACCATTTCAGGCTGCTGGAGGCCTCCGAAGCCCCCTCCGGAGCCGGCACGCTCGGCGGAGAATTTACCTTCGCCGAAGGCCAGGAATAGATGGTGGACCGGCCGCCCTATGCCGGGGAAGCCAAGGGCGGCGGGCTCAGGGTGCTGGTGTGGGTGCAGCCAGGGGCCAAACAGGACGCCGCTGTCGGAGTGGTGGACGGGCGCCTCAAGGTGAAGCTCAAGGCCCAGGCCCAGGAGAACAAGGCCAACGAGGCGCTGGTTGTGTTTCTGGCCAAGTGTCTTGGTCTGCCGAGAAGCTCGCTTGAGCTCACCTCCGGGCAGACCAGCAGGAAAAAGACGATACGCGTCAAAGAAGGCTTCGAGCCCGATTGGCGCGCACTGGATAAGGCCAATCACGAAGGGAATTAACCTGAACAGGAGGCAACGGCCATGGACAGTCGCGATATTGAGCTCATTCAAAAGCTCAGCGATTCGGACCAGGAACTCAGAGCACTCTACGACGAGCACGTAGCCTTCGGGAAACTGATCGAGAAGCTTGAAAGCAAGCCCTACTTGAACGCCACCGAAGATCTTGAGATCAAGGAGCTCAAAAAGAAGAAGCTGGCCGGCAAGACCCGTATAAACGTCATTTTGGATTCATACCGCAAGGCGGAGGCGAAATAGATCATGGAACTGACCGGGGCCCAAATTCTCCTCGAGTCCCTGGGGCGCGAGGGAGTTGACGTTATCTTCGGCTTCCCAGGCGGGGCGGTGATAGATATCTATCACCAGATCCCCAATTATCCCAACCTCAAGCACGTTCTGGTACGCCACGAGCAAGGCGCCATTCACATGGCGGACGGCTATGCGCGGGCCACGGGCAAGGTGGGGGTATGTCTGGTAACGTCGGGCCCCGGCGCCACCAACACTGTTACAGGGATCGCCACGGCCTACATGGACTCCATTCCGGTGGTGATCATCACCGGGCAGGTGCCCACTCCGCTCATAGGCAACGACGCCTTCCAGGAAGTGGACATCGTGGGCATCACGCGGCCCTGCACCAAGCACAACTTCCTGGTCAAAGACATCACCAAGCTGGCCAAGACCATCAAGGAAGCCTTCTTCCTTGCCCAGTCCGGCAGGCCCGGGCCGGTTCTCATCGACCTGCCCAAGGACGTGCAGCAGCAGCTGTGCGCGTTCAATTATCCCAAAAAGGTGGCGCTTAGAGGCTACAACCCGCACTACGACCCCAACGTCAAGCAGGTGCGCAAGGTGGCCGAGCTTCTGTGCAAGGCCAAGCATCCCGTCATTTACGCCGGGGGCGGCGTCATCAGTTCAAGCGCCTCCAAGGAGCTCACCAAGCTGGCCCAGGCCTACGGTTTGCCGGTCACGGCCACGCTCATGGCCCTGGGCTGCTTCCCGGGAGACGATCCCCGCTGGCTCGGTATGCTCGGCATGCACGGCACCTATGCGGCCAACCACGGCATGTCCAACGCGGACCTCATCCTGGCCGTGGGCGCGCGCTTCGACGACCGGGTAACCGGCAAGCTGTCGGAGTTCGCCACCAAGGCCACCATGGTCCACATCGACATCGACCCCACCTCCATCCAGAAGAACGTGCACGTGGACGTGCCTATAGTGGCCGACTGCCGCCTCTTCATGGAGGCCCTCAACAAGGAGATGGCCGATCTGGCCGGGCAGAAGGACGTGTTCGTTCCCAAGGACAAGTGGCTGGCCCAACTGAGCGAGTGGAAGGCCAAGCATCCGGTGAAGTACAAACCGGCCACCAAGGGCGGATTCATAAAGCCCCAGTCCGTTGTTGAGATGCTCTACAAGATCACCAAGGGCGACTGCATCATTTCCACCGAAGTGGGGCAGAACCAGATGTGGGCGGCCCAATTCTTCAACTACAAGAAACCGCGCACGCTTCTTACCTCCGGGGGCCTCGGCACCATGGGGTTTGGTTTCCCCGCAGCCATCGGGGCCCAGGCCGCCTACCCGGACAAGCTGGTCATCGACGTGGCCGGCGACGGCTCCATCCAGATGTGCATCCAGGAGCTGGCCACGGCCGTGTGCTACAACCTGCCGGTGAAGATCGTCATTTTGAACAACGGCTACCTGGGCATGGTGCGTCAGTGGCAGGAGCTCTTCTACGAGAAGAACTACTGCAGCACCTGCTTAGATATCGCCCCGGACTTCGTGAAACTGGCCGAAGCCTATGGCGCGGCCGGCTTCAGGGTCACCCAGGCCAAGGAACTGGAAGCCACCCTCAAGCAGGCTTTCTCCACACCCAAGCCATGCATCGTGGACGTGATCGTAGACCCGGAAGAGAACGTGTACCCCATGGTTCCCGCCGGAAAATCCATCACCGAAATGATCCTGGTCTAAGGAGGACGCCGTGCGCCACATTCTTTCCATTCTCGTTGAAAACGAACCCGGCGTTCTCTCCCGGGTGTCCGGGCTTTTTTCCGGCAGGGGCTTCAACATCGAAACCCTGAACGTGGCTCCTACCCTTGAAGAGGGTGTGTCCATCATGACCATCACCACCATCGGCGACGAGACGATCATCGAGCAGATAATAAAGCAGCTGCGCAAGCTGGTCACGGTGATCAAGGTGGTGGACCTGACCGAGGTGAAGAACGTCGAGCGGGAGATGATGCTCCTCAAGGTTGCTGCCGAAGAAGGCAAGCGGGCCGAGATCCTGCGTATCGTGGACGTGTTCCGCTGCAAGGTGGTGGATGTGGGCCTTGACGAGTTCACCCTGGAGATCACCGGCACCCAGGACAAGATCACGGCGCTCATCAACCTCATGCAGCGCTTCGGCATCAAGGAAGTGGCCCGCACCGGAGCGGTGGCCATGCGCAGGAGCATGCAGTAGCAACGGCGCGGCGCGAGGAAGCCTCCGGCGGCCAAAGGGCTATCGCCCTCTGGACTCCCTTTCCGCTTGCGCATTGAATGACCGGAACCTGGGAGCCCACCGCAAGGTGGGCTCCCGTTTGCTTGCACTATTGACGGTTTTTGTCTAAATTAACCGTCCCACGATTACAGCTATCACCTCTCCGTGAGGCGCAAAGGAGCCCTTTCAATGAAAGTTTTCTACGATCAGGATGCCGATCTTTCTCTTCTGAAAAATAAAACCGTGGCCATCGTCGGTTACGGTTCCCAGGGCCATGCCCACGCCCAGAACCTCCGTGATTCCGGAGTGAAAGTGGTCATCGGGCAGCGCGAAGGCGGCCCCAACTGGAAGCTGGCCAAGGAACACGGCTTCGAGCCCATGGACGCTGCCAAGGCCGCTGCCGCCGCCGACGTGATCATGATTCTGGTGCAGGACCAGTACCAGGCCGATCTCTACAACGAGTGCATCAAGCCCAACCTGAAGGCCGGGAAGGTGCTGGCTTTCGGACATGGTTTCAACATCCATTTCAACCAGATCGTCGCTCCCTCCGATGTGGACGTCATCATGGTCGCTCCCAAGGGCCCCGGCCACATGGTGCGCCGCGTCTACACCGAAGGCTCCGGCGTGCCCTGCATCGTGGCCGTGCACCAGGACGCCTCGGGCAAGGCCCTGCAGATCGCCCTGGCCTATGCCAAGGGCGTCGGCGGCACCCGCTCCGGCGTGCTCCAGACCACCTTCAAGGAAGAGACCGAGACCGACCTCTTCGGCGAGCAGGCCGTACTGTGCGGCGGCGTGTCCGAACTCATCAAGGCCGGTTTCGAAACCCTGGTGAACGCCGGATACCAGCCCGAGATCGCCTATTTCGAGTGCCTGCACGAACTCAAGCTCATCGTGGACCTGATCTACGAGGGCGGCCTGGCCAAGATGCGCTATTCCATCTCCGACACCGCCGAGTACGGCGACTACACCCGCGGCCCTCGCATCATCACCGATGAGACCCGCAAGGAGATGGCCAAGATTCTGAAGGAAATCCAGCAGGGTGAATTCGCCAAGGAATTCATTTTGGAAAACCGCGCCGGCGGCCGCGCCCACTTCCTGGCCATGCGCCGCACCAACGCCGACCACCAGGTGGAAGAGGTTGGTTCCAAGCTTCGCGGCATGATGAGCTGGCTGAAAAAATAATTCGCGGGAATACTTAAAAAAAAGGCCGTGGTCCTGGACGTGACCACGGCCTTTTTTTATAGGTTGCTCAGAACGAAATATATACGGTGATGAACATGGCGGTTAAGGTTTTCCCCATTCCTCCGAAAAGGCCTGGTATGGCTGCATATCTTCGCCTTTTCATGGCTGCCGTACTGGTCGTGACGGTCCTTGCCGGGCAGCTTCAGGCTCAGGACAAACGCGACGGAAATTACTGGCGCACCATACCGGAAACCGAAAAGCTGGACATCATTCTCGGCTTCTTCGACGGCATGGCGTTATCGGAAAGCCTTATCCATATCGTCGTCCGGGAGAGCTATTCCGTTTGCACGGATGTTATCGAAAGCATCATGGCCCAGACGGGCAAGTATTTGGACAACCTGACCACAGCTCAGATAGCCACGGGCCTGGACACCTTCTACGAGGACGCGGCCAACAGGAACATTCCCATCTATTGGGGGATCTGGGCTGTTGCCAGGCAGGCCAAGGGCGACAAGGACCTGGGAAAATTCATCAAGGAACTGAGGAAAGCCCATAAATGATCAATGCTCCTGAAACCTGGGATTCGTCGCTGGAAGTAGGGCACGAGGACATTGACGCGCAACACCGGGCCCTGTTCGGCATGATTGTGGAGCTTGACGAACGCCTGTCCAACGATGAATCCGGCCAGGGGGTGCAGGACGCTCTCCAAGGCATGATGGCCTATGCCCATACGCATTTTGAAATGGAGGAAGCGTTGATGGCCAAGGCCGGGTGGCCGGGGTTGACCCGCCACAAGGGAATGCACGCGGAATTCATGCTGAAGACGGTTTTTTTTACCAGCGAGTACCCTGAGGACAGCGAATGGACCGCCTTGGATATGCTGCGATTCCTGCTTACATGGCTTGTGGACCACATCAAGGTGCAAGACAGAAGCTTCTTCGAGTGGCAGAAAAAACAGTAAGGGGTGCCTCTTGCGTTCGATGGCTGGCTTTTTGGCTTTGCTGGTTGTTCTGGTTTTTCCCCACACCTGCTTTGGACAAACGTTAGGCCCCGACGCCTATTTTTCAAGCACCTCGGCCGCGCAGCAAGCCCTGTTG
Organism: Desulfovibrio sp.; assembly: GCA_016208105.1. Lineage (NCBI taxonomy): Bacteria > Pseudomonadati > Thermodesulfobacteriota > Desulfovibrionia > Desulfovibrionales > Desulfovibrionaceae > Desulfovibrio > Desulfovibrio sp. The sequence continues at coordinate 83,362 of JACQYS010000029.1, read as the reverse complement.
CTCCTGCCGCCCCCGCCTGCGCCCGGCACTGCCGCTCAGGCCGCGAACATTCTCCTCCTGAACACCGTGATGGCCACCGCTTCCCCAGCAATGGTGGCCAATGCCCAAGCTGACGTTGTCCCCTCGGTCTTCGACTTCTCCAATGTGCTGGGCGCGGGTTTCAACGCCCAGAACCTGCCGCTGACCAACGCTTTCTTCAACAAGGTCACCATTAACACGCAAAACACGAACATTGCCCTTGATCGCACGTACAACAGCCAGGGGCCTGTAACGGCGGCTTCCTACCCCAGCGCGCACACGGTGCTTGGATATATAGACGGCGTGCTGCTTGGGGAAATGCTTCCGGAAAAAAAGGACCAGCTTCTCACCTACGGCGTCCAATTCGGGCTCAATCGCCTGATCCTGGGCCAGCATTGGCCCACGGACGTTGGCGCCGGCCAGATGGAAGCCACCTTCCTCTTGCCGATTCTGTCCGCCAGCCCGCAATTCCAGAGCGATTTCAACCTGGCCAAGGCGGAATTGCGCGCCCAGCAGGGGCTGAAGTAATCCCCCGGCAGACCGCCTGAAGCCAATCCCGCTTGGCGTTGAATGCCGGGGCGTGGCAATTGTGGGGCATTCTCTCTAGAGTTTCTTCGTCATGAACACGCGTCGGAAGCCCTTGTCTTCGCATCGGTGCGTTTCCACAAAGCCAAGGCGCTCATAGAATGCCACATTCTCGGTCATGGCCTCGTTGGTGTACAGCCGGATTGCCGGGTGGCCCCGGCGGCGGGCCTCTTCTTGCGCAAACGATATGAGGCCTCTCCCCAGGCCGCGCCCCTGAGCTTCGGGATGCACCGCCACGTTGTCCAGGAGCAGGGCGTCAGGCTCGTCTTTCAGAACGAGAACCCCGAGCACATGGCCGCCATCCTCAACCACGAACGTCTCTCCGGCCGCTATGAGCTCGCCATAGTCGTCCAGCATGGGTCCTGGCTTTCTCCCAATACGCGGGACATAGGCCACGTAGGCGTCCTGCAGGATTGTTTCGATGCCGGGCCTGTCTTGTGATGTGGCTTGCCGGATTATCATACATCTCCGATTGTCGTGTGGTTTGCGCCCAGGCGACCCTCAGGCGTGGCAGTGTTCATGCAGGCTCGAAGGCGTGGGGCACGAACCGGCTGAGATTCGTTGTCACGCATTGCGTGGCTTCGCGAATGCCCATGCCCGCAGCCCAACCGCCGATTACCCAGGCTCCTATCACAGGCCTTGCGCCGTCAAAGTCCGGCAACTCGCACAATCCCTGCCACACCACATCGTTCTCGTCGTAGGCCCCGGCCGTTTTTTCCACGATCCTGCCGTCCTTCACCACGGTCAGGTTCGCCCCTTCGCGTGCCAGCTTTGGTTTCACTACGTAATCCGAGAGCCCGTTCGGCCCGTCGAGATAGGCGGGCAGAAGGTTGGGGTGGTCCGGGAAAAGCTCCCACAGGATTGGCAGGATGGCCTTGTTGGAGAGGAGCATCTTCCAGATCGGCTCTAACCAGCGCATGTGTGGCGATGTGAACGACAAGTATTGGCTGAAGTCCTCCCGCGTGAGCCATTCCCAGGGATAGAGCTTGAAAATGCTCTGGATCGGGCGGTTCTTGGTGTCCACATAGCGCAAAGCCAGGGCGTCCCAGCCGATCTCGTCGACATGGAGAAAGTCCGTGGCGATGTTTGCGGATTCGGCGGTGTCGCGCAGGTAGTTGGCGGTGATGATGTCTTCGATGTCGCGGGTTGAGGCGAAATGGAGGATTTCTCCTTTCAGTCCGGGTTTGACTTCAGCCCATCTGGCCAGGAGTTTTTCGTGAATGGAGTTGAACTGGTCGCGTTTCGGGAAAACATCCTGCAGCCAGAACCATTGAATAACCGAGGCTTCGAGCAGGCTGGTCGGCGTGTCCGCGTTGTATTCGAGAAGCTTCGGAGGGGAGACGCCGTCGTACGCGAAGTCGAAGCGGCCGTAGATCGAGGGAGGTTCTTCCTCCCATGCCTGCTCGATGAGCGGGACGGCAAAGCCCGGAATACCCAGATCCGTGTAGCGGCCTTCGCTTATGATGTGCTGGGCGGCATCGAGGCAGCGCTCATGGAGTTCGTTGGCGGCAAGCTCGATGACGTCCACCTCATTGGCAGTGAATAGGTAGTAGGCCGATTCGTCCCAATAGGGGACGTCGTCCAGGCTGTGAAAGATGAATCCCTGGCTTTCGACAATGCCTTGCCAGCCGGGGCGGGGGTCTACACGAATGCGTCTCATGGGTTGGGTCAGGATGCGGATGAAAGGTGTGCGCCTGTGGAACCGAAGCCGCCACGGCTGACGAAGGTTTTTCCTGTCGAGGACTTATTGCCCGATGCGATGGCCTGACCCTCCGCGACAGCCGCGTTGTAGTTCGGATGGTCGGCTGGCAAAGGCCTTACGGACCTGTCCTCGCCGACGAGGTAGGGGCGCCCGGAGGAATGGTAGATGATGTTGTGATAATTCCCTCGCTGGTATTCTTCGTCATCGTCGTCGGAAACGCAGCCGCTTAACGCAAGGCTGACCGATACTACGAGGCCGATGGTGACGTGGCGCGATCGTTTCATGGCCGTGCCCTATGCGGTGGCAGCGATGATGAGGGCCAAGCCCAGCTTGACGCCCATGTCCGCGATCACGGCCGCGGCATTTTTGTCCCGGGCGATTTCCTGGGTCAGGGTGGTCTTTGCCAGAAGGACCTTGTCGGTCAGGTAGCACCCGGCCAGGAGGAGAATTATGCCCCGGATGGCGGCAAGGCAGAAGGCCCAGATGTCACGGCCCCAATCAGTGAAATCTCCCGATACGGCCGAGGCCAGGATAAGCGAGAGGCAGACCAGCATGGAGCCCAGATGCAGGCCAAGAGCCGGATTTCCCTGGGCGATTTCAGCCTGATCGTCAAAAGGGGACAACCGTTCGAGAAGTTTAAGAAAAAGGACGAGGGTGAGTTGCCCCAGGAGGAAGAAAACCACGCCGGAGAGAAGGGAGCCTTGGCCCGAAAAGGCTGACCGGAGAATGAATCCCGTGGCCAGGCCGCCACCGGCTTCGGCGAACCCGACCGCGCTGTTGCCGCCTAGGATGGCTTGGGTGTTGTTGAGCCCAGGCAGGACTACCCGGTCGAGAATGGCGAAAGCGATGAACAGAAGGGCCAGAAGGATCACTCCTGTGAAGGCGAAGCTTGCGATGTCGCGCAGGAATCCCGTGGAGGGCGCGCTTAGCGGGCCGCAGAGTCCAAGGGCGGTAGCCAGCGCGAAGGACGAGAAGCGAAGGGCCAAGGCGGTATTGTTGCCATTGGTTATGTGGTCATCAATGGAAACGTTGTTGGACTTTTCAATGCGAAGGGCACAGAGGCGGTGTGCAAGCCAGAAAATGGCGAATGCGACGGCGAGGAAGGTCAGGGATGCTAGGGCGTGGGCCATATGGGCGCTCCTGCTCTGTTAGGCGGTCCAATTTTAAAAAATCTCTACAGTCGGGGGGAGGATGAGGCAACCGTAATATGACGGCATTGCTGGAGGTAATGCCTAACACAATCCGGCGGATGGAGATGTTTTCCAGCGTCCCAGGGGTCTGGGGAGAATTGAAAAGCGGGATTTTACGGAAGAGTAGATGGCGGAGAGGGTGGCCGTCAAACTGGATTCTAATTTACTATTATAGTAGACATTATTTTTTAGAAATAAATAGTTATCCGGAAAATTACCCGGAAAACGATGGAGCTGCATCTACTCAATTATCGCACAGAGCACCCCAATTTCATAGCCCCTTCGAGAAAAGGGAGGGTAACCCCCTGCCCCCCGCTCAGTGGTTCCATCCACCCCGGTAGAGGCTCAAGTGGAACGTCCGCAGGCGGAGTCGCCTACGCCTAAGTCAGAGCATCCCACTTTTATCAACGCATCCAGCCCTAGAATCTCGTCTGATCTCGACGTTGGCCTTCTGGTCAACTGAGGAGGGTAAACGCGCTTTTTTAACCCTCCTATGTTCGTTTATTCAAGCTAGCCTGAAGATGGCCAAAAGAGGTCTCCCATCTTCAACCCTGATGTGGTCTACGAGCGGGAGGCCAGCCATGCGCGTCAGCTTTTGGGATCACAACTATGCCGGAAGAGCTCTGCCCTCCTGGCCTGTGCACTCTTGCTTTTGGTTTGGACCTTGGGATGCCAAAGGAAGCTGTAGCACCTTGAGACACGAGATTAACTGAGATTGCTATTGCCAATACGGAGCGCTCTTTGCTTCTTATTCTTTTTTGATACCAGGCACACCACCATCTAGAGTCACGGTGTTCCGAAGCACACCGCCGTCTAAATAAAATAACAACCGGTACGTAGCCGTGCGGTGGACGATAGCAGCATTGCTGTTCATGAAATCCTCGTCCACGCGGAGCAAAATAGCGTTTCCGGAACCAAATGACATCCTCTTGACGGAGCGTACGTTCAACCCCGTGTTCCATACGAACGATCGGTCATTGTGGTCGATGCGAAGATAAATGAATGAACCGTTCATTGCGGGGTCGCCTCCTCCAACCTCAAACACTTTGATGGAAGGGCCTGTACGCGAGTACTGCCCCTGGTGCATCGCCTGGAGGTAGGCCAGAACGGTGTAACGATCGCTCTCCGGCAGTGGAGTGCACTCCTGGGCCAGGGTTTTGGGTGAATCCCACAGCAGCAGGACGAATACAGCGTAAGCGAGCAATGCGTAATAACCGGCCGACCTGTTCGAAATCATTGTGGGTCCTGTGGTTGTTACAGGTGACGATGCTTGCCTCCTCTTAACGGCTGCCCAGAACTGCGGGTCGTAACATGACCTCATAGGATCGTCGCGAACCGCCCAGGAAGACGACCTCTTGCGTTACTCCATATTTTTCCATTTTTGAGAGTCAGCAGCCGAAAAGCCAAGAGAACCCCCTTCAGGCCCTAAATGAGCCTGTTCCGTCCTCTCATTGACATCCCAAGACCATATTTGTCATTAAAAGTTAGCTGGGCGATTCATTCGTCGTGCGCAAGGTCCCGGCCAAAAGCCCGTCAGGAGCTACTTCCGTGAGACAACGCGCCGCACCAAAGCCCGTTGAGCCCCTCTTGGCTTGGGACATCACAGTTCCATTGCTCACCAACCGCTTCATGCTCACCGACTTCGCGCGCTGGATGCTCTTGACCTACGCGGCCATGGCGCTGATAGCCTGCCTGATCGGGCTCTTCGCCCGCGACATGAAGGTATTCCTCGGTGTCCTCCAGCTCTTCGGACTCATCTGCGCTGGGATGACAGTGCTGTTCGTGCTGATCATGCTGATCTTCTTCAGAAACCGCATGGAGCTAGCGTTCGCTATCGACGAAGACGGGATCAACGCCCTGGTTGCAAGCCGCAAGGCCAAAGCAGGCAACCGTCTGGCCATCCTTCTTGGCATCCTTGCCGGAAAGCCCGTTGCCGTCGGAGTTGGTCTCACCGCCCGTGCTCAGGAGCATACACGCCTGGAATTTTCCGAGCTACGCCGTGTGCGTTTCTCGCCCGAACCGGCGGTCATCAGTCTGCGCGACAAATGGTTCAAGCACGTCCGGCTCTATTGCCGCCCGGACAACTACGCCAAGGCCGAGGCACTGGTGGAGAAGGGGCTTTCGCGGTCCAAATCCAAGGTCAAACCCTTGCGGGACGCGGGCTGATAGCCGCAGGGAGACCCTGGACGCGCGCAGGCGCGCGGCGGAGCCGATGAAGATGAAGGGGTGAGGGTGGCAGTTGTTTTCCGTTTGAACACACAAGCAGCGAAGGGTTCTTCATGATCAAGCATCCATGCCTGCCGGTGGGAGCGTTTCACTATTGCTTGCCGTTCTTCTTCCTCACAGTCCTGCTTCTTTCACTGCTTTTTCCCTGCTCTGCCCTCCAAAGCGCATGGGCCTCCAATCAGACCACGCTCGCCAACCTTATTCATAAAGCGGCCGACAACTGGCAGCAGCGCGACTTCGACGAGATGCTACCTTTCATCAATATCGAAGGCGGCAAGGACACTGAGGAATTCCTGCGCCTGCTCGACAGCTCGATCAACTCCATCAACACCTTCAACGGCGTCCCCGCCACGCAGCAGGCCCGCGACAAATTCCGCGCGAGCATCCTGGAGGAACTCGACGCCAGGCGCTTCGCCCAGGTGGACGACATCCTGCGCGAGGCCGCAACCAAATTTCCAAACCTGGAAGCTGCCGTGCGCACGGGCTCGTCGGGACTTCGCCATCTGGGCAAGGACGCGGGAGGGGGTTATCGCCCGCTTCTCTCCGACGACGACATCACCTTCGTCGGCGAAGGCGCGCAGGAGGCCAAGACATGGTTCAACCAGCAAGTGAGGAATAGGGGCCTTGGCGGGGTGAAGGTCAAGGGCTTCACCTTGAACGATCCGGGCAAGTTTTCCCGGCAGGACAAGGCAATCCTCGACCTGCTCGATCCCGAAAAGTTCGTGGGCCAGTCGGCCATGAGCGGCATACGCGGCGAAACCATGAAGAAGGGCGCCGTGGTTCTGGCCAAGGGACCTGACGGAAAGCTCACTTTCACGCGGGTCTCCCTGGCTGACCACCTCTCAAGCCTCAAGTCCACGAAGTCCGCCTTGGACTCATTCATCGACAATGCCGCCCGAAAGTACGGCCCCCTTACCATGACCGCAAGCGTTGAGCGCCAGATCGTGGACGCCCACAAGGGCTGGGACAACCTGACCGGCTCGGAGAAGGTCAAGTACATGCTGCGCTCGCGCAAGAAGCTCAACGAGAGCCGGGGCGTGGCGTCGGACGCTTCCGTGAGCAGGCTGGAGGAGATGGCCTCGCGCTTCTCCAGATTCCCTCCCCCTGAGATGACCCCGGACGAGGCTACCTTCCTGCTCAAGCTTCGCCGGGACAACATCGTGGAGGGGTTCAAGGCGGCCAACAACCGGCTTTTCCTCCAGTCCCTCAATGCCCGCCAGGCGGGCGGCAACCTGGCCGCCAACCCGCAGGTGCGCGAAGCCATCGACGAGCTGGCCACCGGCTTCGCCATGCTCAAGGACCTTGGCGGCAAGCCCGAGTTCAAGGGCATGGTGGATGTTGATGAAATGATCGAGGAGCTCATCAAAAACGCCGACGGCAACCCCGAGCTCAAAAAGATGCTCTACACCGCCAGCAAGCAGGCCGACGACATGCTCGCGGTGCTCAGGCAATGGGCCGGAATGGAGGACGAGTTCGCGGCCATGCTGGCCCGGCTTCCCGCCATGACTCCCGCGCAGCGCGCCAAGGCCCTGGCGGACCGCAAGGCCATGCTTTCGGGCGCGGGCGGCCAAACGCGCAAGAACGAGCTGGCCCTGGTGGACGAGATGTCCAAGGCGGCCGCCACCAAGGAGGGCGACGCCCTGGTTGTGGCCATGATCAAGAGCCCGGCGGGCAAGAAGGTGCTCGTGGCCCTGGCCATGAGCGGCGGAGCGGTGGCCTTCTCCAAGATGAACGAGCGCTGGAAGGACGGCGGCTGGTACAACGACCTCTCCTCGGCCGCCTCCACCCTGCCCGATTTCCTTCCCGGCGCCATGAGTTTCGAGCGCATGAAGCAGGACGGCTATATTTCTCCCGGCTTGGCCTACCAGTTCGTCAAGGAGTCCATGTACTTGACAGTTTTGTGGCCCGCCGCCTTGTCGGCGGACCTGGCCGAGATGACCTACGACGCCACCCGCGCGGTCACGCTTTCCAATTACAAGGACGGACTGGTGGACATCCTCGAAACCCACGGGGTGTTCGAGGACGGGCGGTTTACGGCTTTAAAGCTTCCCGGCGGCGAGACCGTCCCCCGCGACAGGCTCGCGGCCTTCCTCAAGGAAGACCGGACGGTCAGGCTCGCCAACACCAACAGACCCGATCTCTTCTACACGGCCAACCTCTCCGAGAAGGCCTCCGAGGTCTACGCCCGCCACTACGTTGAGAACGACCCGGTTCTAAACGACCTGAAGAAGGCGCTCATCCAGCAGATCGGGCGCATCAATGTGGGCGAGGCCATGGGCCAGATCACGGACCAGCAGTGGCTGGAGGCCGCCAAATCGGGCTTCAGGCTGCTTTTCGCCATTGAAGGCGTCTGCACCAAGCTGCCCAAGCAGTGGTGCGAGCTGGTCACGATATACCAGAACAAGATCAAGGATCGCGCCGACGACATCTTCCCCAACGTGATGGTCCCCCACCTCATCTCCCTGGCCGAGGACGCGCACAAGGCGCTCACGGGCTCGGACGAGGCGGTCAAGCAGATCATGAAAATCCAGCGCGAGCTTGAGAGCCTGCGGGGCTCCCCGCTCGGCGTGGACCTGGCCCAGGAGGCCGCCCAACGTGCGGCCAAGGCTGGCGATCTCCGGGCAACGTCCATCTCCGGGGACACCTCCACCAAAAGGGACAAGGCCCTGGCCGAGGGCGGGTACCTCCAGGCGGCGCTCAAGGCTTACGAGACCATCCTCAAAGAGGCCAGCGACACCCTCAACGACATCGTGGAACGCACGGGCTACAAGGAGGCGAAAGTCCTGGCCTTCCCGTTCTCGGGGAACTTCTTCCAGGACGCGGCCAAGGCCCGGCAATCCCGGCGCGGCTTCATGGCCGCCACCAACGCCATCGTGCAGGACGTGGGCAAGATAAAGGGCTCGGCCCCGGATGTGCTGGACGAGACCGACCTGAAGGCCCTTGGCATCCTGGCCGAGGTCGCCTACCGCAACCGCGCGGCGCTGGATGCGGCCAACTCCGCCAAGGTGGACACCCCGAAGGACTCTGCCGCCACGCCCATCCCGGACCTTTTGCCCCCCATGGCCGGGAAGGATTCCCCCTACCACGCATGGTACAAGGACGCCCTGGAGAAGGTGAAGGCCCTCTACGCCAAGGCCGTGGACTTGAAGAAGCTGGTGGCCAAGGGAGTTATGCTTGTTCCGCCTGGCAAAGAGATGATCGAGCGTGTACCTGGCGTGTTCGAGGCCCGGATCACCGACCCAGCCCTGCGGACCATGTTCAATGAAGGCAAGGTGATCGTGGAGTGGGCATCGGACCAGTATGGTGCCGCCTTCTCCGATAAACGATCGCTCAAGACCTCCTTTACCCCCGACGAGCCGGGACAGGCCACGGTGCAGGCAACCTTCAGCCTCAAGGCCGAACCGGCAGCGGAGGCCTCGGTCCATACCAAGGTGACGGTGCGCCCCGCGGAAAAACCCTCCGTTTCGCTTACGTTGCACCCGAGTACGCCCCAAGCAGGGGGCACGGTGACGGCTTCAGCTTCGCCCGACTCCACGTCGGCGCGACGGCCGCTTGGCTACGAATGGTCGTGCGAAAATTGCCAGATCGTGGACCGGCGCGGCTCCCAGGCGATGATCCGGGCTCCGGAACAGGGCGGCGCGGAGGTTTCGGTGCGCATGAAGCGCGATGACGGCAAGGAACTGGCCCAGGCCTCGGCCCGCTTCACGGTGGCCGCCCCGCCCGATGACAAGAAGGACCCCCCGAAACCCAAGACGGACAAGGACGCTCAGGACGACAAAGACGCCAAAGGCAGCAAGGAAGGCAAGGGCGATAAAACGTCAGGGCCGGATCAGCCCGGCGCGGACGGCAAAACTCCCCTGGACAAGACGCCCGGTCCCGTCTTCCCGCCGGTCCCGCCTGTGACGCCGCCCCCGGCCGTTGTTCCGCCCTCTACCGTGACGCCTCAAGGCCAAACGGGCGCGCAACCAACCAAGCCGGGGGACCAGGGGCAGCCCCCGAAGACAGGCCAGCCGGGCGCGGACGTCCAAAAGCCTTCCACCGGGGCGGACTCGGGACAGAAACCACTCGTTCCAGAAGACCCCCAGCGGCCCAAGGATAAAGAAGCAAAGGATCCGGCCATTGATTTAAGCGACATGGTGGATTCGCTGTCCTCCAAGAGCGGGGTAGAGTCGTGGCGGGAGGCCCTGAGCCTTCGGGCCGAGATGAAGAAAAAACTGGCCGTTCCCTCGCTTGCGGCCAAGGAGAAGCGCGCCTACGAGGAACGGCTTCAATATGCCGAAGGCATGCTCAAGCATTATTGGAACAACGCCAGGTCCAACTTCGACGGCCTGCCCGAGCACCTCGCCAGATGGCGCGACGAGGCCGGGAGGGCGTACGACGACGTGCTCAAGAATCAGCCGAAGGCATCCGGACCGGCTGCCCCGAGGAAGCCGTCCAGTCAATTCGAGCCTTCCGATGAGGGAATGAAGCCGGTACCTCTGGAACAGGCTGCCCCCTCGAAGGCATTTGAACGAAGACAGGGCCCGGTCACAAAGGTCAATCCCGCTGGAGATGAACGCAAAGGCTACCACTCCAGCACCGTGACCAACCTGGAAGGCGAAACTCCCGACTCGGTGCCAGACGTCTTCGACAAGGCCTGTTTCGAGAGGGTCAAGCGCGCCAGAGACGAGTACGTGGGACGCCTCGACCAGAGGGCGCGGGAAGCCAAGGCCATTTGGGATATTCTCTCCGGCAGGGGTGATCCGGATGCGGGATACGAGGCGGCCATGACCAGGGCCGACCAGTTCTGGATGAACGCGGGGGGAGTCCCCCCCTTCGACTGGAAGACCAAGCCTGTCCAGGTCTACGTGGAGACCTGCGGCGGTCCTTCCCGCAAGGTGGACATCGCGCCGCCCAAGCAATCCGCGCCACCCGCGCTCAAGGTCGAACTCAGGATCGACGGGAAACAGTCCGCGCCCGGAAAACCCGTCACGGTCGTCGCGATGGCTTTGGGCGGCAAGCCTCCTTACACATACGTCTTCAAGGGAGCGGAAACCTCCAGGGAGAACTCGGCCACATACGCCATTCCCGAAGGAAAGAAGCATGTGGTCGCCAGGGTGCAGGCGTTCGATTCGGCAGGCCAGACGGCCTACGGGGACTTAAGCCTTGCCGGGGAGGCAGTCACGCTCAAGCTGGGCAAGACGGCTCCCGCCGGGAACGCCCTTGCCGCCGGGGCCGAAGCGCGCTTCGAAGCCCAATTGATGAGCGAAGGCAAGCCCGCCGACGCATCCGCATTCGTCATCCGCTGGGAGCCCTCCACCGAGGCGCGCTTCGCCAGGAACGAAGGGCAGGGCCTTCTTACCAACACCGCCACGTTCACAAGGCCCGGCAAGGTCAAGGTCTGGGCCGTGGCGCTCAGGAAGGATGGCGCGGCGCTGACGACCGTGGCCGAATCCAACCAGATCGAGCTGGAGGTCGCGGGGACGTCCATAACCCTGACCGCCTCCCCGGCCGAGCCTTTGGTCGGCCAAGAGGTCACGGTTACAGCCGTGGAGAACCCTAAAGTCCTGGACGCCGACGCAGCCTACTGGTGGGACGACTCCCAGGGCGGCGCGGGAACCGGCCCAACGGCCAACCAGCGGCAGTGGAAGTTCACCGTGAAGGAGGCCAAGCCGGTCACGGTCAACGCCATGCTCAAGGGCAAGAAGGGCGGCGAGGATCTGGCCAGGGCCTCGCTGACCGTAACCCCCAAGAGTTATCAGGTCACGGCCGTGAGCCTCGGCCACACCTGGGGCGGCGAGACCACGCGGCCAGTGGTCTGGAAGCCGGGCGTGGGCCTCGTCGCCCTGGACAAGGAGATCGCCGCCCACATGGACGTGGGCCTTCGCGCCGACGTCTCGCCCGCCCCGCCGCAGGGGCAGGCGCTCCGCTACAAGTGGACGGTCAACGAGGGCTCCACCCTGTCCGGCAATCCGGCCTCGCGGGAGACTCGGGCGCAGCGGTCGTCCAAGGGAACCATCGAGGCCAAGGTGGAGGTCCGCGACGGCAACAACGCGCTTCTGGGCACGGGCTCGGTCAGTGTGCCCGTCACCGTGTCCGACGAGGACATCAAGCAGGGCAAGGCCAAGGCCCAGGAGTTGGAGAAGCTCAAACAAGAGGCCGCAGCCGCCTGGAACGCCGGGGATATCGACCTGGCCTGCGGCAAGGCCAAAGCAGCCGCACAGATCGACCCCAAATTCCCGGATGTCAAAACCTACTGCGACGGCCGTGAGCACCTCCTGACCCTGGCTAAGCAAGGCGAAGACGAACTGGGGCAGGACGCCCCGGACCGCGCCCAGACCAAGCTCGACGAGGCCAAGCGCATCAACGCTAAGGCCAAGGTCCTGGCCGCGCTCGAGGAGAAGATCAAGAAGGCCAAGGAAACCAAATCTAAGGCCGAGGATCTTCTGGCCCAGGCCGCCAGAAAATGGACGGAGGGCGACGCCGAAGGCGCGGAGCGCTTGGCATCCGAGGCGCTCGCCCTAGCCCCAAAGATGGATCGGGCCAAGTCCGAGAAACAACGCTACGCCGAGGGGCTGTCCAAACTCAAGGCCAGCCTGGAACAGGCCAAGTCGCTTCAGTCCAAGGGCGAAATCGATCCGGCCCTGACCGCCGTCACGAACGGCAAGGGCGTGAACGCCGCCTATAAGCCTCTGCTCGACCTTGAGAAGGAGCTCATGGAGCTCAAGAAGAAGAAACAGGAACTGGCCAAGCTTTTGGTGAAGTCCAAAAAACACTGGGATGACGGCGAGGTGGACGAGGCCTGCCAAACGGCACAGGAAGCGGTGAAGTTCGATCCGGCAAGCTCCGAGGCGAAAGCAGCTTCAGGCCTGCACTGCCAGGGCCGCGACGCAATAGCCCAGGCTGTGAAGCAAGGCGAAGCCGAGCTGACGGCGGACCATGTGGATAAGGCCCAAACACAGTTGGAGGCAGGGCGCAAGATAAACGCCAAGGCCAAATCCCTGGCCGTGCTCGAGGAGAAGATCAAGCAGGCAAAGGACAAACTCGGCCAGGTGGAAAAACTTCTCACAAGAGCCGCCAGGGAGTGGTCCGACGGGGAGGCAGACAAGGCTGCCGCGACGGTTGAAGAAGCCCTCAAGGTCGATCCGAAACATGACAAGGCCCAGGAGGAAAAGAAATCCTACTCAGGAAGGCTCGATAAACTCCATTTCGCCGTGGGCGAGGCCAAGAACGCGCTGAACGCCAAGGACACGGCCAAGGGCATGGCAGCCGTGGCTGATGGGAAGGCGATCAGCTCCCGCTACAAACCGCTTCTCGCTGTGGAAGCCGAGCTTGAGAAGCTCACACGCGAGAGCGCCCAGAACGAAGCTGAGCGCAAGCGCCGCACCGACCTCATTGTTTCTGGAGCGGGAGAATGCACCAAGGAAAACTGGCAGGCCTGCAAGGAGAAGCTGACGTCTGCCTTGAACGGCTCAGAGAAGGTTTTCGGTCCCCAGGACGCCGAGATGGTAGGCAAGGCCAATGCACTGCTGGCCAAAGCCGAGCAGGGCTTGGCTGCCAAGAAGCAGACTGAGGCCAAGGACAACGCCGAGCGGTCAAAGCGGCTGGAGCTGATCGCCTCTGCGGCGCAGTTGTGCAACCAGCAGCACTGGTTCGCCTGCAAGAGCAAGCTTGACGAGGCGCTGCTCAACGCTGACGCCGTCCTCGGCAAGAGCGATCCCGAGGTGCTGAACAAGGCTAAGGCGCTCCACGCCAAGGCAATGCAGTCGCTCGAAACCGGGCTCAAGGAGAACACGCGCAAACAGCGCCTGGATGACATCGTGGCCGCTTCAGCGGATTGCGGTAAGGAAAACTGGGAGAGTTGCCGGGACAGGCTCGGTTCAGCGCTGCAGGGCGCGGAGAAGGACTTCGGGCCGCAAGACGCCGAATTGTTAAAGAAGGCCAAGGATCTTAAGGCCAAGGCCGAACAGAAGGTCATGGAGAAAAACAAGACTGCGCAGCTTGCCGTTGACTCCGGCAAACCCTCCGGAGGCAAGCCCCCTGAATCGGCACGAGAGGACACGAAAAAGCAGTGCGACAAGCTTTTTGAACAGGCAAAAAGCATGGGCGACAGGGGTGAATCTCAAGCGGCCGTTCGCGCCTACAAGGAGCTTTTGTCCATCTGTCCGGACAATTGCGGCGCCATGAACAACATCGGCGTGCAAATGAGAAAGCAGGGTGATGCCCAGGCGGCGCTTTCCTGGTATGAGTCGGCCAGGAAGTGCAATCCAGACAAGGAACTCTACAAAAACAACGTGGAGTCGGCCAAGGCGGCCATAGCGAGCGAAAAAGCCAGCACCGCGAGCCCGGCACAAACGACCGCCCCCACCTCATCCCCGCCAGCGTCTTCTCCCGCTTCGACGCAACCCTCAGGAGGATCGGCGCGGTTCGACGGGACCTACGCGGGCCGTTTCACGGGCGAGGCCCAGGGGAACGTCAACATGGTCATCTCCGGCGGAGTTGTGTCCGGAACGGTTGGGACAACGGACTTCACCCTCCAACTCAGGGGGAGCGTAGATGCCAGCGGCAAGATAACCGCCCAGGTTAGTGGTGCCTACAAATTTGGAAACTCATCCTATCCCGTGAACGGAACGGTGTCGGGCTCTTTGGAAGGTGCTCAGGCCAAAGGAAACTGGTTTGCCAAGGGCTGGGTTGAGCAGCCCGGTACCTGGAGCGCCACGCGTCAGGGGGGGGCAGCCTCATCGGTTGGCGGGGGAGGCAAGCTCACGTCCCATAACGGGATATTCAAGGGAGAATGCGTTGTTCCCCAAAGCGGCGGGACGGGTGTTGTCCCATTCACCCTTTCCGTGAACAACGGCAAATGCTTGTTCGAGGCCACAACGAATAAGGGCAACTTCCGGTCGGAAGGCTCCGTGGCTGAATCAGGGGAGTTCTCCGTGACCGTGAAGGGGAAAGATAGAGTAGATAAGGATAGAACATGGAGTATGACTTTTCGAGGAGTGATCCGGGGTTCTACCGCGAGCGGGTCTTCAGATTTGGTTACCCATGACAGCTCACGTATCGAGAATCACTGTAAATTCCAACTTACAAGAGTTCAATAACGAGGCGGGATGTCGTCAGACAAGCAGATAAATGGGGTGACGAATATGACAAGAATACTGATCATGGTCGGCGTGCTTGCTTTAGTTTTACGAATCCAGTTGACCTTTGCCCAGGATGCCGCAAGCAAGGACGCCATGGATGCTTTGGACAAAGCGCTTGGGCAGCCTGTGCCCGCTGTTGATCAACAGTCCCCCCTTTCGACCCAGCAAAAAAAGTATTCAGAAAAAAGCAAGCAGGAAGGATCTATTTCCTCACAGGAATACATAGAGAAAGGCAAGTCAAGTCTCACAAATAAACAGTATGCACAGGCAGTGGATTATTTCACAAAAGCACTTGAGAATAATCCTGAGGCCGTCAGTGCATATTACTTGCGAGGGAATGCCTACATTTTACTTTGGATGTACGACTTAGCGAAGACGGATCTAAGTTCCGCCATTGCAGTACGCAGCAACACAGCTTCCTCATACAGATTGCGGGCTTCCACGAAAAGAATGCTTGGTGATTTGGAAGGAGCGCTCGAAGACCTGGACAAGGCAGTTTCATTGGACCACGCCAGTGAGAAAGCGTTTGTCAGTAGGTGCTATACGCTTGCAAAAATTGGAAAGATAGATCAGGCGATAATGGATTGCGATAGAGCGATCGAGATTAATCCAAATTCTGCAGAAGCATACTCCAGCCGGGGATTGGTCTGGACGAAAATCGGTGACAAGCAGAAGGCCATGTCTGATTTGAATAGAGCCATAGACTTAGGGAAAAACAGTTCGGCTGAATATATGCGACGAGGCAGAGCGTACCAACTGTTGGGTGACATTGATGCTGCAATCAGTGACTACACAAAAGCGATTGAAGGTGATACCGAGCAGGCTCTTGCATACTATTATAGAGCGCTCGCCCTAAGGGACAAGGGCGAGAAGGACAAGGCTTCTGCTGACGAAGCGAAGGCAAAGGCGATCTACTCTGGGATAGAGAATGCGGTTTTCAAGTAGGCGTCACCTGACTCTTGTGACGGGGCTGGTATGTGATGGCATTGTTCAGGTATAAGCAATTCGTCATCAAAATGTGAATTTTTGGAGGTGACATGTACAGAGTCATTTGCGTGTTCACATTTGTGTTTCTAGTATGCGTCTCAGTTCATGCAGCAGATACGCAAAACATCGAGGCTATCCTCAAGGGCTACAAACCCCTGAGAATGGGTATATTTCTTGTCACCACTGACAAGGGTCCATTTTCAATAGAATTGAATTTCGAGGACGGCGAAGACAAATTCGAGGCCATTATGAACGGCAACAAGGGGAAGAAGGTATTGCTAGTCTACGAAAAGGCTTCCGTTCCAAAGACCTTAGGCCACATCACAGAAATCCATTACCCCGGGACGGTCTTCAAGTCCGATGCTCTCTCGCGGGCGTCCATTGGCAAATGATGAAACGTCAACGCATGCGAGGAGTATCCATGTTCCGTTTCGCTGTCACAGCCCTGCTGGCCGTAAGCCTGCTCGCCTTTGGGAGCGCCCACGCCCAGGACGACTCCGCGCAGAAGGCTCTCGATGCACTGGACAAGGCATTGGACAAGGCCGCCCAACCCGCACCGAAGACCCCAGCGGCTCAATCGCTTCCGGCCGGGAAGCAGGCGCAACCACGTCAACAGGATAAATCAAGCGCGGCATCTCCCGGCACTAAGGGCAAGCGCGAACTCAGGATGGAGTCAGGGCATATCGACCGGGCCATCCAAAAGCCAGGCAACGCTTCTGCCTTCCGCGACTATGGCGCAAAACTGGACTACTTTTCTTTCTTCGAATCCGGGAAAACCTACCCTCCACGGGAGGAACGTCTTTATCAGAACAGTTTCGTTCTGAACTCCACGCGCTTCGTCAACTGGCAAATCGGCTTCAATTTCCAGTATACCTTCGATGCGCCTTATTCCTTCAAGCTCAGGGCGGTCTGGACCTTCCCAAGCGGAAAAACGGAAGAGCAAGAGCGAGAATTCAATATCAAGCCCAACAAGGAGAACCTGAGTCTAGCCTGGGGCAAGGGATACGAGGAGCCGGGCAAATTGCAAAAGGGCAATTACAAGGTGGATATTTACATCGAGGGTGAACTTGTCGCGGCAGGTCAGTTTATTATCTTTTAACTCTGGACCACTGCAATGATAAGTCCTCACAGCCACAGGATTCGGGACGGGTTTCGAACCGGGTATCTGATCACACCCAAGGTTACATGATGATCACATATTTGCCATTCACCTCTTCCGGCTTTAAGCACAGGTTCATCTCTGCCGGGATCAATTTTGACCTTCTGACCACAACATCGGCCACACAGTGACCACATACTCGCGTAATCTGACCACAGAGTGACCACAGCGACCTCAGAAACAATGAGGTCTTTGTTAAACCCGGCGGGATGTACCTGGAGGAAGATTCAAGTTGGAGCCACAGCCGGGAACTACCGTGGCTACTGGGTTCTCATCTTCGGGTGTATCTGAGATGGCCAAAATTGCGGGGGGAGATTCAGAGGCTTCAGAGCGCATGACAGCGGCTCTGCTCACCTCCCATAAAAAGGGGGTAGGGGGTGGCCGGGGAGGGGCTCCAGGTTCCATTCTCAGGGTGAAGGTTCCAGCACAGCGTCCGGATGCTGAGAAGGCCATGCAAGTGAATAAGCCGGACCCCTCTCGGAATCCGGCTTCCCGAAGCTCAATGCGTA
Source organism: Desulfovibrio sp. (assembly GCA_016208105.1). Classification (NCBI taxonomy): domain Bacteria; kingdom Pseudomonadati; phylum Thermodesulfobacteriota; class Desulfovibrionia; order Desulfovibrionales; family Desulfovibrionaceae; genus Desulfovibrio; species Desulfovibrio sp. Next base: position 65,864 of record JACQYS010000029.1, on the reverse strand, counting down.
CTTTGTCTCGTCTCGCCCCTGGCCCTTACGTCAAGGCCCGGCGGTGCTTTTGTAGCTCTGGCATCGTGCTCCCGCTGGTACTTCCCAGGGTCCAGAAGGTCGCGTACTCGCCTCTCTCCCGGTTGCCAGCCCAGATGAAGTTCACGCCGTAGCGCACCTGGAAGGCCATAATCGACTGGAAGGCAGAGTGAGGGGTGAGCTTACTGCGATAACACCCTTTCGCTACGTCCTCCATGCTGGCCTCCACGATGATCGAGAAGTAGTCCAGCTTCCTGGCCCTCTCCAGTTCACGCTCGAAGCGGTCCCGGTCAGTGGTCAGGCAGCTGATCAGGTCGTCCAGAGATTTCCGCTCCAGGGCTTTCTTCATTTGAGTCGGGAGCGGGATGTAGCCGTTGATCCAGGAGTTGAGGGTGCTCACGGGCGTGGATAGTGCCTTGCTCACCTGGAGCATGGGGACCTTGTTGCGCTTTCTCCAGGTCTTAAAATCATGGCAGAACTGGTTTTCGTACATAGTATCTATCTCTTCCGGTTGGTGGTTTTGTCCTTTCGGACGTCGATGAAAGAGATGATATCGGTGGCGGTGGCGCAGTACAGACACGCGATGCCACAAATTCACGTCCCGAACGATTTGAAAATAAAAATGGCCCCAGACCGAAGTCCAGGGCCATGAAGGGGCGGGTTAGCGGGTGAAGATCAGCCGTTAGCCTCCTGGAAGAGAGAGGTAACCTTCGCGCCAGTTTTCAGCGAATCGAGGTAGTCCGCCCAGGCCTGCATCATTTTGCGGCGCTCCGGGAGATGCTCGGCATGGTTATAGGTGGAACGGATCTTGTCCTTGTCGGTATGGGCAAGCTGCCGTTCAATCGCGTCCTTATGGAAGCCCTTCTCGTTCAACAAAGTGCTTGCCATGTGGCGAAGACCATGAATGCAGATGTTGTCTACTTCGCCCTTGTAGCCCAACTTCCCAAGTGCCTTGTTGAGGGTGTTCTCGCACATGCACTTCGACTTATCCCTAGCCCCGGGAACAGGTACTGGTAGGAGCCGGTCAAAGGGAGCAGTTCGTTCAGGATGCCAACGGCCTGCGTGGAGAGGGGAACCAGATGTGGTATCTTGGTGATTTTCCGGTTCCTGTCGCCTTTCATCTTCTCTGCGGGGATGCGCCAGACAGGGCCATCGGGGTTATCCAGTTCGAACTCTGACCATTCGGCAGATCGGATGTTGAAAGGGCGGACGAAAACGAGAGGGGCCAACTTGAGGGCGCACATCGTCTCGAACTGGCCCGAGTATCCGTCGATGGCTCTCAGGAGCGGACCAACCTTCTTGGGGTCCAGGATGGTAGGGAAGTGGTTCTTGACTCTCGGTGGGAACAACCGCTTCCTTGGAGGAATGGGGTTCGCGTCGGCTAAGTTGTTGTCGACCGAATAGTCGTAGATTTGGCTGCAAACTCCACGCACCCTGCTGGCAACTTCGTGCGTTCCACGCTCATAAATGCGCCTCAAGTTGGTGCGCCACTCGTCAGCCTGAATTGACTTGATGGGCTTGCTACCCAGCCAGGGGAAAATGTTCTTCTCAAGGCGGGAGATGACGGTCTTGGCATGGCCTTCGCTCTAGCCCATGGAAATTGAGGTTTCCGAGTAATACTGCCGGGCAACACGCTCGAAGGTCATCTCATCTTCGACCATTTTCCCCTTGAGAGCCTTCCGGGTAACGCTGGGGTCGATGCCTTGGGCGAGGAGAAGGCGAGCTTCATCACGACGCTCTCTGGCCATCTTTAGAGGAACGTCGGGGTAAACCCCCATCGACAGGAGCTTGTCCTTGCCCTTCATGCTGTAGCGGAACCGCCACCACTTAGAGCCGTTCGGGTTCACCAGAAGGAAAAGCCCACGCTCGTCATGGAGCTTGAAAGGCTTCGGTCCCGGTTTGGCATTCTTAACGGCGACATCGGTCAGGGACATCCGGATAACCTCTCGATCAAGATATAGCGGGGAATCCCATAGTTATCCGGTTGGGTTGGCCAGATAAACCTGAGTTATCCGGTGAGTTATCCGGTGAAATAGAGGCTGTCAGCGGTCGTTGGTGGACGAGCGAGGACAAACGACACAGCAATTTGTCAATGATTTCGTGGCAATTAGGACTTATGAGGATGTTGGCGGAAGAGTAGATGGCGGAGAGGGTGGGATTCGAACCCACGTGCAGGCTATTAACCCGCAACCCGATTTCGAGTCGGGCCCGTTACGGCCACTTCGGTACCTCTCCGCGCCATGAAGGAAGCGGACATTAGAGAAATCGGGCCTTGTTGGCAAGCCTCTTATGGGCCGCTTTGGGCGGCTTTTTCCTTGCGGCGCGCCGAGAAAAACCGTGAAAGCGTCGCTCCGCATTCGCCAGCCAGAATTCCCTCCAGAACGGGAAACCGGTGGTTCAGAAAAGGCAGGTTCGGGCCGTCCAGGTTTGAGACCACGGCCCCGGCCTTGGGGTCGCGCGCCCCGAAAACCAGGCCGCCAATGCGCGCATGTACCATGGCTCCCAGGCACATGATGCACGGCTCAAGCGTGACGGCCAGGATCGCCCCGCCAAGCCGGTAGTTGCCGAGCTCCTGCCCGGCCTGGCGCAAAGCCAGTATTTCGGCGTGGGCCGTGGGGTCGTTGGTCGCGATGGGGCCGTTGCAGGCCTCGGCCAGCACCTTGCCCGAGGCGGCGTCTATCACCACTGCCCCGATTGGGGCCTCGCCGCTTTTCCCGGCCCGCCAGGCCTGCTTGAGCGCCCGCGTCATGACCAGGCGCCAGGATTTCCATCCGTGCGGCGGCTGTGTGAAGATTGCGGCTGGCGTTTGGAGAATGTTCACTGATGGCCTCGCAGGGAGAGGGCGCAGGGATTGCCGCCGCCCGATTGAGGTCGAAAAGGAGGCCGGGGGATGCCTCCGGCGGCCAAAGGGACACGTCCCTTTGGAATCCCTTTTGGCTTCGCGTCAGGGGCGAAGATTTGGGTAAGGCGGGGAGCCGGGCTCCCCGCCGGATACTCTAAGCGTTTTCCTTGAGATAACGAATACCGTTTTCCAGAATGGATATGCCCAGACGGGGCTTTTCGCCGCGGGTCCAGCCGGGATGGTTGGTCGGGTCGTTGAAAGCCTCTGGGTGCGGCATAAGCCCCAGGATGCGCCCGGACGGGTCTGTGAGTCCGGCGATGGCCATGGGCGATCCGTTGGGGTTGCCGGGGTACTCCATGGTCGGGCGCCCCGTGGCCGGATCGGCGTATTGCAGCGCGATCAGGTTCTCGGTGACAATGCGGGAGAGGGTGGCGTTGTCCAAAGGAATGACCATGCCTTCGCCGTGGCGCACGGGCAGGTCGAGCAGGTCGATATCCTTGGTGAACACGCAGGGGCTCGTTTTGTTCACGCGCACCGTGACCCAGCGGTCTTCGAACCGTCCAGAATCGTTGTTGGAAAGAGTGACCTGGCGCTCGAAGTACTTCTTGTCCAGGGCGGGCAGGAGCCCAAGCTTCACCAGAAGCTGGAAGCCGTTGCAGATGCCTAGGATGATGCCGCCGTCTTCAAAAAAAGTTTTCAGTTGGCCAAGCAAGGTTTCACCCTTGGCCGACTTGGCGTATTTCCAGCGGATGGCGCCGGCTTGCCCGGCACCCAGGTCGTCGCCGTCGAGAAATCCGCCGGGGAAAATAATGAAATTATACCCGGGCAGGCGGACCCGTCCGGCGGTAATATCGGAAAAATAGACGATGTCGGTCTGGTCGGAACCGGCCAGATTGGCGGCATGAGCGGACTCCGTCTCGCAGTTCGTGCCGTAGCCGGTAATGACCAGTGTCTTAACTTGGGCCATGAACAATGCTCCAGGGGTTTCTTGAAAAAATCGGACCGGTCGCTTAGACGTATCCGCAGACATTACGTGCCCCCGCGTGAGGCGTCAACCGGGCGGGGGTTTTACACTTTTGACAGCCCCAAGGAGGCTAGGGCTTATGAAGACCAAGTTCATATTCGTTACCGGAGGCGTGTTGTCCTCCCTTGGCAAAGGATTGGCCGCCGCCTCCATTGGCGCGCTTCTGCAGGCTCGCGGGCTTCGGGTGACCATCCAGAAGCTCGACCCCTATATCAACGTGGACCCGGGCACCATGAACCCCTTCCAGCACGGAGAGGTCTACGTCACCAACGACGGCGCCGAAACCGACCTGGATCTGGGCCACTACGAGCGCTACCTGGGCGTGGCCATGTCCCAGAACAACAACTTCACTTCCGGGCGCATCTACAACACCGTGATCCAGAAGGAGCGCCGGGGCGACTACCTGGGCGGAACCGTCCAGGTGATCCCGCACATCACCGATGAGATCAAACGCTCCATCCTGGGCGTGGCCAAGGACGAGGACGTGGCCATCATCGAGATCGGCGGCACCGTGGGCGACATCGAGGGCCAGCCCTTCCTGGAGGCCATTCGCCAACTGCGCTCGGACCTTGGCAAGGAAAACGTTCTCTACATCCACCTGACGCTCATCCCCTACATCCGGGTTGCCGGTGAATTAAAGACCAAGCCCACTCAGCACAGCGTCAAGGAACTGCGCTCCATCGGTATCCAGCCCGACATCATCATCTGCCGCTCGGAAATCGACCTGGACCAGTCGCTCAAGTCCAAGATCGCGCTCTTCTGCAACGTGGACCCGGACGCCGTATTCACTGCCGTAGACGTGAAAAACATCTACGAGCTCCCGCTCAAGCTCTACGCCGAGGGCGTGGACCAGAAGATTGCAATCCTCTTGCGCCTGCCTGCCAAAAACGCAGAACTGGACGCCTGGCAGGATCTCACGCACAAGCTGGCCAACCCGGAAAGCAAAGTGTCCATCGGCATCGTGGGCAAATACGTGGACTTGAAGGAGGCCTACAAGAGCCTGCACGAAGCCTTGGTGCACGGGGGCGTGGGAAGCGACGTGAGCCTCAACCTAGTCTACGTCAATTCGGAGGAAGTCACTGCGGCGAATGTGCAAGAACGCCTCGGGGCGCTGGACGGCATCCTGGTGCCCGGGGGCTTCGGTACGCGCGGAGTGGAAGGCAAGATCGTTGCCATCCGCTACGCCCGCGAGAACAAGGTGCCGTTTTTCGGCATCTGCCTGGGCATGCAGCTGGCCTGCATCGAATTCGCGCGCAACGTCCTTGGGCTGCCTGAAGCCAACTCCGAGGAATTCAACAGATTAAGCCCGGACCCGATCATCTATCTGATGCGCGAATGGTACGACTTCCGCACCAAGAAGATCGAGAAGCGCGACGCTGATTCCGAAATGGGCGGAACCATGCGCCTGGGGGCCTATCCCTGTGTGCTCAAGCCCGACACCAAGGCCATGGAGGCCTATAAAGCCCCCCAGATCGAGGAACGCCACCGCCACCGCTACGAGTTCAACAAGGCCTACTACGCCCGCATGGAAGAGAAGGGCATGGTCTTCTCCGGGCTTTCGCCGGACGAATCCCTGGTGGAAATCGTCGAGCTGCCGGAGCATCCCTGGTTTTTGGGGTGCCAGTTCCACCCCGAGTTCAAATCCAGCCCCATGCGCCCGCATCCGCTCTTCACCGAGTTTGTGCGTGCGGCCAAGAAGGCCCGCAAGACTTCATGAGGCGGCTTGCCCGGCCCGGCGTTTCGCGCCGGGCCCTCGCCCTGGCCAAGTCCGTAAAGCTTCTGGTGCTCGATGTGGACGGCGTGCTCACGGACAACGCCGTCCTGCACGATGGCGAGGGGCACGGGCTTAAGCGTTTCGGCATCCAGGACGGCATGGGCTTGAAGCTCTGCCAGCTTGCAGGGATTGAAGTGGCCATTATTAGCGGCCTGGACAACGTCCAGGCCAGGCAACGCCTGCAGGAACTCGGCATCCGGGAATTCCACGGCGGGCATCTCAAAAAGCTCCCGGTCCTGGAACAGCTTCTTGCCGAAAAGAACCTGTCCTTTTGCCAGGTGGCCTACATGGGCGACGACTGGCTCGACGCGCAGATCATGTCCCGCATCGGCTTGCCCATGGCACCGGCCGACGCCCAGCCAGAGATTCTGCGCCTGGCCGCCTGGGTGTCCCGCTTCCCGGGCGGAGGCGGTGCGGTTCGGGACGCTGTGCGATTTCTTCTGATGGGACAGGGGAAGTCTGGGGGGCTGTTTTCGAAATGGAAAGGATAGATTTGAAAGGTGAAGAGCACGACTCGTTACTCACGCGAGTCGCGCTATGGTTTGTTCTTAGCGTCTCTTTCTTTCTTCGATTCTATGCACTTGAAGTCCCATCTATGTGGTGGGATGAGATACTTGTACCGCTTATTGCCTCTAAACCTGTGGAGTACATTCTGCAACGGGCACGGACGGAAGATTTTCATCCACCATATTTCTATCTGGCCATAAAAGCAGTTCAACAATTCGGGATATCCGATTTTGCCCTTCGCCTGCCATCGGCACTCTGTGGAACGATCTCTGTCTATGCTATCTACAAATTGATTCGGATAGCTGGGAATGGGGCTGCCGCGTTGCTAGCGGCAGCGTTTGTGTCAGGTATGCCCCTCCACCTGCTCATGTCCAGGCAAGTGAGGCCTTATGCGATCATATTCCTTTTGAGTTGCATGACGCTTGCTGCCGGAGTAAAATACCTGAGGGATTATTCCGATAAAAATTTCCGTGTAATGGTCATATGGAATGCACTTCTCGGACTCTGGCACTACTCTACTTTCTTATTTACTTTTTCTAATTACGTGTTTATTTTTTTTGCATGCATTCGTAAGAGTAATAATCGCACAAAGTTTATTGTCAATCTATGCATAGGTGCATCGCTTGCTATTATTCCTGCTTTGTTATTCTATCATACGCCTTTAAGCCAGGTGTCAACATCGACTTTTTCTGACGCTATAATTCAAACATTCTATAAACTATACGAAGGATTATGGGATAATAAGGCGCCAGTCTTTTTAGTTACTGCATTCGTCCTGTGTGTCTTGGGGGCGAGCAGGGTTCTCCAGGACAACTCAGTACAGTTTTTATATTTTTTATTTATTCTGATGACTCCAGTAATGATTCTTGGAGCTATGCGTTATGGAAGTTACTTTAATGCATGGCATTTATTCGCAGTCACGCCAGTTTCAGTGTTGCTTTTGTCCTATGGCTTGTCAACTTTATTGCGCGATAGGTACGCTGCATGTGCTAGTATTGCGTTGTGCGGACTTTTTTTTATATTTAACTTTTACGTTCGTTACGAACGGTTCTATGAAGAGTCTAGTCATAGTGGTCAGTATAAGCAGTGGGCTAAAGCCGTCCCATCTGTTTTAGATGGTCGTGCCATGTGGGTATACCAGGATGGATACGATGCAGATTGTACTGCTTGGTATTCAAATCAATTTTCTGGACGTGCGTTAACGAAGCATTGGCCAGACCTGTTGGGTGATCCCCTTCTTCGGGCTTGTTTTCTTCGATTCAACGACAGTGCATTCTCTAGTGGTGATGGGGATTTTGTTGGATATTTCGATAGGGTTACAGCTGTAACACAGTTCGGATCTGCAAAGTTGTATTATCTAGAGTTGGACCGTGTTCCAAGGCAGGTGGTCACGACCCTTCCATATTCTCTCGCATTGCGTGCTCGACCTGATGAACTTCTCAAGAACGCCTCATGGTTTTCTAATATTACATTTGACCCTTATTTCGGCTGTTCTGTTATTCCAAATTCAACAGAAAAACCTGGCGTCTTAGAGTATCATTTTTCTAATACTGCTAATTCCATTTCGCCGAATTTTATCGCTGTGGACATGCACGTTGAGTCTACCAACCGTAAGAACTCAGTGAAAATTCTTTACCGTTTTGACTCCGATGACTGGACTGTTGGCTGTGTGTTAGATAATCTTGAGCCGTCTCAGACTCGAAGACTCATCATCGCAAAGAATTCAAATTTCCAAGATTTTCATGTTCGAGTTGAATTGATTGCAGACCATTCCGCTCCTACAATGACTGGAAATGCAACAGGTACATTACGTCTTAGGGGTTTAAATTTCTATTGCAATTCTGTAGACAAGGAGTCATTTGTTTCGCATTCATTGCGATTGAATGAAGCTGGAATTGAAGGTGTAGAGAGAGATGGAGTTGGAACATGGAGGTGGGCAGAGGGTCCAGAGACTCGTGTCCTTTTTTATACGCAGATGTCACAGCAAATAGTGTTGGATCTTTCTTTGAACAATCCATTTCCTGATCAAAGAGTTTGGATAGAGTTCAATGGGGAAATGGTCAAAGATATATCGAATATGAGTGCTCATCCTTGGCTGCAGGAATGGACCAATATCTACCTCCCGTTGCAGTCTCGTGTGGGCAATAATGAGCTAGTAATTCATTACGCAAAATGGAATGGAAAGGGAGGGCCTGAAGGGCAAATTGTCTTGAACGAACTGGATAAGCGCCCTTTGTCCTTGGCCTTTGGACGGTTCCTCCTCAATTATAGCAAGCCTCCTGTAGATGGCCACCTATTGTACTGACCCGTGTAATAAAGCTTGCGCGACCTTGGAATTTGATGCATAAAAACACCGTTTTGAGACGCCTTCGGCATTTTTCTTGCTAGTCGCCCAAACTTTCACGAGGACCTGTACGCACAATGGCTTTGGAGCTCAGACAGCAACTCAAGCTCTCGCAGCAACTGGTGATGACTCCCCAGCTGCAGCAGGCCATCAAGCTTTTGCAGCTTTCCCGCCTCGAACTGATGGAGACCGTTCAGCAGGAACTCCTGGAGAATCCATTGCTGGAAGAGGTCATGGTCGATGAGGAACGTCCCGAACCGACCATCACCGAGGACTCCCATGCCCCGGATGCCACCACGGACGAAGGGGCCATGCATCGCGAACTCCAAAAAACGGCCGAGTGGGACGACTACATCGGCGATTTCGCGTCCACGTCGCGCCAGGCAACCGTCCGCGAATACGAAGCCCCGGAAGAGGGCATGTCTTTCGAAGCCAGGCTCGCTTCAAAGACATCGCTCGAGGGGCATCTCGCCTGGCAGATAAACTTCTCTCCCTTCACCGATGTTGAACGCGCCATCGCGGACGTCATTGTAGGCAACCTCGACGCCATGGGCTATCTTCAGTCCACGGTGGAGGAAATCGCCGCTGAAACCGGAACCGAAACTGAGCATGTCGAGAAGGTTCTCTATGCGCTGCAGCGGTTCGACCCTGTGGGCGTGGCCGCCCGTACGCCCCAGGAGTGCCTGCTGGTCCAGCTGGAGGTCTACGGCTACACCGATCCCGTGCTCCTGGAAATCGTGCGCGATCATTTGGAAGATCTCGAAAAGAAGCGTTATAAACCGCTCGCCAAGAAGTTTCGGATCACCTTCGAGGACATCAAGAACTACTTGGACATCATCCAGACGCTTGATCCCCTCCCGGGTTCGCACTTCAGCTCTTCGGAGCCTGTGTATGTCAGCCCGGACGCGTTCGTGTACAAGTACGGAGACGACTTCGTCATAGTGCTCAACGAGGACGGCCTGCCCAAGCTCCAGCTCTCTCCCTATTACATGGAAGATTTCAGCAAAACGGGCGGGGGAAAGGACAAGGAATACCTTCAGGACAAGATGCGCTCGGCCCAGTGGCTTATGAAGAGCCTGTACCAGCGCCAACGCACGTTGTTTAAGGTGCTGGAATCGATTGTTAAATTTCAGAACGCCTTTTTCAGGGAAGGGGTGACGAAACTAAAGCCCCTTATTTTGAAAGACGTGGCCGACGACATCAGCATGCATGAGTCCACGGTGAGCCGCATTACCACGAGCAAATACGTGGCCACGCCCCACGGGATCTTCGAGCTGAAATTCTTCTTCAACTCCTCGCTGGAACTGGACGACGGCACGTCCGTCGGCTCGGAATCGGTGAAAGCTCTCATCAAGCAGCTTATTTCCGGAGAAAACGAGAAGAAGCCCATAAGCGACGAGCAGATAGCGGACATCCTCAAGCAGAAACTTCAGGTGAACATCGCCCGCCGAACCGTGGCCAAATACCGCATGGCCATGGGTATCGACTCCTCGTCCAAACGCAAAGCCGTCTTGTAATCCAGCCGCAGTTCGCCTGTGGCTTAGACCTTGGAGGAAGATATGAACATCGCTTTTCATTTCAAGAATTTCGAACCGTCCCCCGGCCTTCGCGAATACGCCAGCAAGCGTTTCGAGAAGCTGGCCAAATACATGCCCAATTCCGACAATGCCGAGGTGGTGGTCACCCTTCTGGTGGAAAAGACCCGCCAGATCGCGGATGTGATCATCGATGCGGACGCCATGCACATCTCCGCCCACGAGCGGTCCGACGACATGTATTCCACCATCGATATGATCACCGACAAGCTCGAGGCCCAGGTGCGCAAGATGCGCGAGAAAATGAAGGACCGCCGCAAGGCCGCTTCTTCACCCGTCACCATGGGGGTCATCAGCTTTACGGATGAGGGCAAGGTCCACTCCATCGAGGAATCCGACAAATACAATCCCAAACCCATGGGAGTGGAGGAAGCCGCCGAGCAGCTGGTGGCCATGAAGTATGAGTTCCTCGTGTTTCTGAATTCCGAGACGGAGCGCGTAAACGTTATCTATAAGCGCAAAAACGGCGACTACGGTCTCATTGACCCTGGAGTTACACTCTGATGCGGTTAGGGGAGTATCTGCGCAAGGATTTCGTGCTTGATGACCTCAAGGCTACCGACAAGCCGGAGGTCCTGGCCGAATTGGTTTCTCCCGTTGCGAAGTCTTTCCCGGACCTTGATCCGGAAAAGGCCCTGCGGGTCCTTATGGACCGGGAGAACCTGGGGACCACCGGCATTGGCGACGGAGTAGCCATTCCTCACGGCAAGATGGACTCTCTCAAGGAGATAGTCATCGTGGCCGGAAGGAGCAGGACGGGGGTGGAATTCGAATCCCTCGATCACAAGCCTTGCCGCATTTTCTTCCTGGTGCTCGCTCCGGAACACGTGGCGGGCATGCATTTGCGCATTCTGGCCCAGATATCGAGGCTTCTTTCGGATGAGAGCTTTCGTGGCTCATTTTTGGATGCCCAGGACAGCGATAGCCTCTGGCGGGTGCTCACCAGCCACGCCTGATCATTATTCTGTAATGATTATCGCTCGATGATGTGCTAGCGTTCATCCCCGTTCCGATTTAACAACGGAACGGGGATTTTTTTGCCCAAGGAGCCGGCCGCATGCCATACCCTGTCAGACTGCCCGTTGTTGTCATCACGGGTCTTTCCGGATCAGGAAAGTCCACGGCCCTCAATGTTTTCGAGGATCTCGGCTATTTTTGCGTGGATGGCCTTCCTGTCAGCCTCATGGCGAAACTGGTCAATCTCTATGAGTCCCAGGCGGCCACCCGGTACAGGGGGTTGGCCCTGGGCATGGACATGCGCCAGCTGGACTTCGAAGCTGGCTGGGAACCGGCGCTTGAGGAACTTAAAGCCCTGGGCAACCTGCCCCAGATGATCTTCATCGAGGCGTCCACCCAGGAAGTCATGCGCCGCTACGCGACCACCAGGCGGCCGCACCCTCTCGAGTCGGAAGGGTATGGCTTGGGAGAGGCTGTTGAAGAGGAGCGAAAGCGCCTGACCCCGCTTCGTGAAGCCGCCGACCTGGTCATGGACACCACGGACTTCTCGATTCACGATCTGCGCCGCCAGCTTCAGGACAAGTGGCAGTTCCTTGAAGGGCAAGGCCCGGCAATGAAAGTGCACATCATGAGCTTCGGGTTCAAATACGGCATACCAACGGAATCCGACCTTCTTTTTGACCTGCGTTTTCTCCCGAACCCTTATTTTGACCCGAACCTCAAACCGTTGTCCGGGCAGGACAAGCGCATAGTGGACTACGTTTTGGGCTCCAAAGAGGGCAAGTCGTTCATGCCGAAGTTTCAACGCTTTCTTACCGACTTGATTCCCCTGTATGCAAAGGAAGGGCGCTACCGCCTGACCATCTCGCTCGGGTGCACCGGTGGCAGGCACCGCTCCGTGGCCACTGCCGAGGCCGTCTTTGACACGCTGCGAAAGGCGGGATACACAGTCTCCCTGGAACACCGTCATATAGAAAAAGGCTGATATTTCAACGATGAACGACACTATTCCTGTCCCGCCCCCTGTGGGCGTGGTCATTGTGACCCACACGGATTACGGCGATAAACTGCTCAAAGCCGCAGAGATGATCATCGGCCCGCAGGAGAAGACCGGCACTGTCTCTGTGGACGTAGGCGTGGACACCGCCGAGACCGTGAAAGAGCTGAACCGGGTTATCAAGGAAGTCGACCAGGGCGGTGGGGTCATCATCCTCACCGACATGTTCGGCGGCACACCCACCAACCTCTCACTTTCCCTCATCGGCCAGCACCGTATCGAAGTGGTGACCGGCGTGAATCTGCCCATGCTCATAAAAATCCTCTCGACCCGGACCAAGGCGCTGGAGCTGCTTTCCGCGGACGCCAAAACCGCGGGGGTTCAGGGTATTGTTGTGGCTGGGGAGATACTGCGGAAAAAGGTTTCCGGGGAATAGGAGTGTTCTGGGTTCGTATCGACAACCGGCTGGTTCATGGCCAAATCATCGAGGCGTGGCTTCCCTTCACCGACGCCAGGTCCATTGTCGTGGCCAATGATGAATTGGCTGAGGACGAACTGCGCCAGCAGATCATGTCCATAGCCATCCCCCTCGGGGTGGACATCGCCTTCGTGGCTGTGAAGAATATTCAAGACTATTTGTCCGGGAAAACTATCGTGGGAAAGGACGTTCTTGTGTTGTTCGCCTCCTGTCCGGACGCCAGGCGGGCATTCGAGGCGGGGCTAAGCTTTTCGCGTCTGAACCTGGGCAATCTGCATTATGGGCCTGGCAAGAAGCAGATCTGCCAGCACATCGCTCTGAGCAAGGAAGACGAGGCGTGCCTGAGCTTTCTCAAGTCACAACACGTTGATCTGGATTACCGGTGCATCCCGAGCGATTCCGTGGAGATTGTTTGAAAACCGCTTCCTGGTCTCGTGCCTTGGCGGTTTCTTGCGTCCCGGACTTTTCTTTTCCCTTCTTTTCGGGCATCGTCAGGTAACGATTGAGCGCAACCGGACACACTGATGGAATTAAACGCCACTGACATACCTTTCATCCTCGCCTGCGCTTTTTTTTTGCCCTCTTTTCCTGCTTTCGTTTCCTGATCAACCTGCCTTTGCTCGACAGGCCGCTGACCGTGGGCTTCGTGTGGGGGCTCTTCACCGGGGACTGGGCAACGAGCCTGGGCGTGACCCTTTTCTTCGAGCTTCTCTGGCTGGACATATTCCCGGCAGGCACCATCATCCCCCCGCATTCCCTGGCTCCGGCACTGGCCAGCCTTGCTGTCATGTGGCTCTTCGGCATTGCCTCGCCCGCCCTTGCGGCGGTGATAATGCTTGCCGCCCTGCCCCTGGGGAGGCTTTTCACCTTTCTTGAGCGCTACCACCGCCAATACGAGAACCACGCCTTCGACCGCCTCCTCCTCTGGGCCAAGCGTCCGGAGCATACGCCTGGCCCGGGAGTCCTTACCAGGCGCGCCATCATGGTCATGCTGCCGCTGAATTTCGTGGCCTTTACCATGGCCTTGGCCGGGCTTTTGGCAATCATGCACCTTGTTCTGCCCAGGCTCGCGCCCTTGCTTGGTAGCATTCCGCTCAAATGGCCCCATCTTTGGGTTGTGGCCAGCGTTGGAGCCGTGCTCTCCCTCAGGCATCGTCCTGCCTACGCCATCCTTCTGGGTGGGGTGGCCCTGGCTGTGGCCAGCCGCATGTTTTTGTAGTCCGTGCGTTCAATCTTGGACGAGGGTCTTGGCAACAGATGATCTTTGTGATATTTTCCACAAGTTAACTTTGCACACCACCTCAGGAGGGATTCGAACATGGCAGCATATGTCGTTGGACACAAAAACCCGGATACCGACTCCATCGCCTCGGCCATTGCCGTGGCCGACCTGATGACCAAGCGCGGCACCAAGGCCGTGGCCGCCGCTCAGGGCAAAACCACCCCTGAGACCGATTTCGTTCTCGGCAAGTTCGGCGTGAAGGCCCCTGAGATTATCACCGACGCCGAAGGCAAGCAGATCATCCTGGTGGACCACTCCGATCTGGCCCAGAGCCTGGACAACCTCGGCAAGGGCGAGATCCTGGGCGTCATCGACCACCACAAGCTGGGCGACGTGACCACCTCCTCCCCGCTGGAGATGTGGGTTTGGCCCGCCGGCTGCACCTGCACCGTCATCGCCAGCATGTACGATTTCTACGGCATCGAGATCCCTAAGAACATGGCCGGCATCATGCTGTGCGCCATCCTGTCCGATACCGTCATGTTCAAGTCCCCCACCTGCACCCCTGCCGACAAGAAGGCCTGTGAGAAGCTGGCCAAGATCGCTGGCGTGTCCGACATGATGGCCCTGGGCATGGAGATGTTCAAGGTGAAGTCCGCTGTGGACGGCACCCCCATCCGCGACCTGGTCTTCCGTGACTACAAGGACTTCAGCATGTCCGGCACCAACGTTGGCATCGGCCAGCTGGAAGTGGTGGACCTGGCCATCCTGGACAAGTACAAAGCCGACCTGCAGGCGGACATCGCCAAGGTGAAGGCCGAGAAGAAGCTGCACTCCGTGTTCCTGCTTCTCACCGACATCATGAAGGAAGGCACCGAGATGCTGATCGTCTCCGACGACGCCTCCGTGGTCGAGAAGGCCTTCGGCGTGAAGCCCACCGGCACCTCGGTGTGGCTGCCCGGCGTGATGAGCCGCAAGAAAGACGTGGTTCCCAAGTTCGAGAAGGTCTTCGGCGCCTAGTAGCACCAAGACTTAGCGAAATGATGAAGCCCGGAGCGGTAACCGCTCCGGGCTTTTTTGTTTGGATTTAGTTGGTCTGGCGTTCGCTCAGAATCTGGAGCAAGGCCAGGGCTTCGGGTGAAGGCTCCTGTTCGATGCGCCGATAGACCCGGCCGTCGGGCGTTCGGGACAGCATCCCACGGTCGAACATCTCTCGGCGGAGCAGGGCGTGGTCACCGAACAGGTGGCCAGCCAGAAGCAGCTCGTTCACCTGCTTTTCGGTCATGTCCTGGCGGGCCGGGAATCGTGACCACAGTACCCATAGGCAGGGCTCGCGGTGGCTGTACTTTCCAGGCCAGCGTATCAGTTGCCCGCCCGGATTGAAGTAGCGCGCCACGCGCTGCACTTTGGCCGAATCAACGGTGGCAACTTCGCTTTTGTTGCCTGCCGAATCGTCGTTCGGTGTACGCTGATCAGGGGGAGCGAGGCGGGTTTGCCCTTCAGCAATCGCCCGGAAATGCTGGAAGTTCCGGTAGCCGGTGGACCGGGCCAGCATGTTCAAAAGCTCCACATGGCCAGGCGTGGAATCGCACGCACTGAGCTGGTCGCGCAAGGAGCGTGCCATGGCGGAGATGTCCTCAACGTGTAAGGGAAGGGGAGTTCTAGACATCGCTTATCCTCGCAAGCGCGCCTATCCAGGAATGGATTGCCGGTGGTCGCCGTCTTCCGACTCGGCACGGGATAAGGTGTCGATCGAAGAGGAAATGGCAGGTTTAGCTCCCCGTAAGGGGCGGCGACGCCTGGGTGAACTGCCGACCGGGGGTAGCTATACGAAACCGATTGGCATCTTGCAACAGGCAACAATGCACTTCACGAGGATGCCCTAAGATGTCTGAAGTTGCATTTCCCGACGGAAATTCAGCCCATTAACCCGCATAAATGCCTTTTGAGGCCAAACGGCTATCCAGGAGGTGCGTTCAGTGAGACAGGCAAGGCATCGTCAGTGGAATATGGAGTCCGTTATCGGCTCATGGCCAGACAACAAGTAACGAAGGGAGAACCGCATGAAGAAAATGATTGGTCTTGCCATGCTCGCGCTTCTTGTTGCCGTCCCTGCTTCTGCCCAGGTAATTCCCAAAGGGCTCATTGATTCCAAACCGGAACAGGCGCTTCTGATTAACCTTGATCAATACTACTCCAAGCGGCAATTGCCGGAAAAACCAAGCATTGATGTGGATACGATCTTCACATCGCCCAGGTCGCAGGTACAGCTCAGGACGATTCTCAAAGGGTTCACGGCTGGAGCCCATTATCACTCCACAGCTGATGAAATCGTCATTGTCGTTGGGGGCAGCGGGGAGTTGTTCTTGAATGGCCAATGGGTGGCGGTAAAGCAGGGGGATGTTCACGTGAATCCTCGCGGCGTGGTCCACGACACGCGGGCACTCAATGAGAACATGCGTTTTCTCTCCATCTACACGCCGCAACTTCCCCCGGGCGGCGACGCGAACATGGTGAAGTAACGGCGTAGAACAAAGAAGGCCGGCCGCTTGTCGCGGCCGGCCTTCTGCGCTGAAAATGGGAAGATTATTTCAAGATGCCGGAACTCTTGAGAATCTCGACGAGTTTGGCTTCCGAGTCCTTGGACATGTTCACCATGGGAAGACGCAGTTCAGATGTCATGCGTCCCATGAGCCCAAGGGCGGTCTTGGCCGGAACCGGGTTGGTCTCGATGAACATGGCCCGGTTGAGCGGGGCGAGCTTGTAGTGAAGCTTGCGCGCCTTGGCGGTGTCGCCCTTGCGCCAGGCCTTGCAGAGCTTGCGCATCATAGCCGGGGCCACGTTGGAGACCACCGAGATCACGCCGTGCCCGCCGATGGCCAGGGTGGGCAGCACCGTGAAGTCGTCTCCCGAAAGAATGATGAAGTCCTTGCCGCAGAACTCGATGACATCGGAAATCTGGCACAGGTTGCCGGTGGCTTCCTTGACGCCGACCACTTCGGGAATCTGCTTCTTCATGGCGGCCAGGGTCTGGGGAAGCAGGTTCACCGAGGTCCGCCCTGGAACGTTGTAGACGATAAAGGGCATGGACACTTCCTTGGCGATGGCCGCGAAGTGCGCGATAAGCCCGGCCTGGGTGGGCTTGTTGTAGTAGGGGGTGATGTGCAGGGCGCCGTCGGCTCCAGCCTGTTTGGCCACCCTGGTGAGTTCAATGGCCTCGGTGGTGTTGTTGGAACCAGCCCCGGCCAGAACAGGCACCCGGCCTTTCACCTGGTCGACGCAAATCTTGATGACCTGGGCATGCTCAGCATGGGACAGGGTGGCGGACTCCCCGGTGGTGCCGCAAGGCACCATGCCGTCTATTCCCTGCTCGATCTGCCACTCTATGTGCGCGCGGTAGGCTTCTTCGTCCACCCGCCCGTTCTTGAACGGAGTGACGAGCGCGGTGAAAGCTCCGGTAAACTGCATGCTCCCCTCCAAATAAGCTTTCTTGAGCAATTAGAGGCCCGTTACAGGCCTATTTCGCTTGCTTGTCGCCAGGGTCCGGGACGTTCTGGAGCAGTTGCTCAATGCCCGGATCAGGAGTGTACGTGTCGTCCAGCACCATAGCCTGGGTGGTGAAATTCGTGCCAGGCTCCCACTTGAATCCCTTTTCTCCCGGCCAGGCAAGCACGTCAACGGTGTAGATGGCCTTGCCCTTCGAGTAGGTATGCACCCATAAGACCTTGCCGCCTTCAGCCGGTTTGCCGGAAAAACCAACGCCTCCGCCGCTGCCGAGCAGGATGTCGAGATCCGGCTTGGATTTCTCCAAAAAGTCGGATTCCGTCTGGACGCCCCAGGGGCTCACGCCCACCACCAGCTTCACTTGGGGCCTGAGCTCCTTGATGGCGCGGCCGATGGCCTGGATGGCCTGCTGGTCCGGGTCGTCGCCCACCTTCTTGGTCTCAGGGAAAAACACGACGCCGACCTTTCCCTTGGGGCTGTCCAGGATGACGGTCCTGGGTTCCTTCTGGTCCAGGACCTGCCAACCTTTCGGAGCAGCGGTTTTCAGGCTCGCGAGTTTCGCGGCCTCGGCCGGGGAGACCGCGCCGGCGTCATATCCGAGGCTTTCATACGCCTTGACCAGGGGCACGAAAGCATCGGGCAGGGCGTGGTCCTTGCCGTCGTCGGAAATAAACTCGTAGGGCCCCGCAATAAAGAGCGTCTGCCCTTTGGCGCTCTCCTGGGAACGCAACTTGGTGAATGCGCTGGCCCGCCGGGCCAGCCCGCCTAGGGTGCGGTTACCTCAGGTGGGGCAAGGTTTGAGATAGCCCCAGGAATTACCCGAGAATACTATGGAAACAACCGGTTCTGCCTGGGCGGAGGCCGTAAATCCAATACAAGCAAACAACGCTACGAGAAGCGCCGAAAGAAAACGCATGAAAAGTCCTACTTGTTGAGAAATTCCTTGAGTTCCTTGCCTGGCCTGAAAAATGGCAGGCGTTTGGGAGCCACATCCACCACTTCGCCGGATTTCGGATTGCGGCCGGTGTAGCCTTTGTATCCCTTGACCTTGAAGCTGCCGAATCCACGAATCTCCACGCGGTCCCCGTCGACAAGGGCGCTTTTAATGGAGTCGATGAACGAGTTGACCACTGCCGAGGCTTCATCGATGTGGATGTCGCGGCTTTCGGCCAGGGCGTTGATGAGTTCGCTCTTGTTCATGACAGCCTCCGTTTCCGGCCATCCTGATTGTTCCGGATGGCGCGATGGTTTCAAATACAGCAGTCGGTTTTTGTATGTATTGCGGATACTAAAGGTGCCGTCAAGTTAAGCATGCGTTATTTTTTTTAAAATAGACTTCATCTTGAGATGCGACTTTGATTCGGCCCGGTGCCGCCCGATTTTGATGGCCAAACTCAAGATGTCCTGGGAAGCCCGGCACTGCGGGGCGTATTTGATGAGCGGCACCTGCCGGCGCACCGCATCGGGAACATTGGGGTCCGTGTGAACCGCGCCCATGTAGGCGATGTCCAGATCGAGGAAACGCTTGCAGGCCCCGTGCAGACGGTCAAAGGTTGTCTGGGCTTCCTTGGCGTTGGTTGCCTGGTTGACCACCACCTGGAAGTCTTTGATATTGTACTGGTTTTTCAGGACCTTGATGACCGCGTAGCCATCCGTGAGGGACGTGGGCTCAGGGGTGACCACCAGAATGCGCATGCGGGTCATGGAGGCCAGGGAGAGCACGGTCTTGCCTATGCCAGCCCCGAGATCGAAGAGTATGTAGTCGTATTCGCCAAGCACCGTATTGAGCTTGGTGAAAACAGAATCGCGCATGTCCTCGTCGAGCTCAAGAAGTTCCGGCACGCCGCTGGCCGCGGGAAGGAAGTCGAAACCGCCGGGTTCCACCGGGGCCACGACATCCGCGGGCAGTACTCCGGGCTTCAAAAGATCCTGGAGGTTCTTTTCCGGGGAAACGCCCAGGAGAACATCGACGTTGGCAAGGCCCACGTCAAAGTCCATGACCAGCATTTTGTGGTTGGCCTTGTACAGGGCGTAGGCCAGGTTCAGGGCCAGATTCGTCTTGCCGACGCCGCCTTTGCCGGAAAGGATGGAGATGGAGAGGGTGGAGAGGGGATTGACTGTTTCTTGGCTCATGTGTCCGGCCCCGTGAACAGGAACTGTTTCTCCTGGGCATGGACCAGGGTTGCCTGGGGAGTTTCCATAAGATCGGGGATGGGGGCTTTGACGATGCGGTTCTTGCCCTGGGCCTTGGCCTCATAGAGGGCCTTGTCGGCCAGATCGACAAAGCGATCCACTGAAAGGGGCATCTTCCCCTTGGTGCAGACAAGTCCGACGGAACAGGTAACCCCCACCGGTTCGTCCACGCCTTCGCAGGTCACCTTGTGCTCGCGGGATTCGTTCAGCAATCGCTCCAGGGACGACTCGGCCTGCATGAGGCCCGAACCGGGCAGGATGAGCGCGAATTCCTCGCCGCCTATGCGCGCCGCCATGTCGTAACCGCGCTTGTGGCCCAAAAGCGCCGCCGCAATGCCCATGAGAACGCGGTCGCCGCAGAGATGTCCGTAGGTGTCGTTGACCGCCTTGAAGTCGTCCAGATCAAGGATTGCCAGGGAGAGGCTGCTGCCGCTTCGATAGGCGCGTTCAAGCTCCAGCTTCAGATTCTTTTCAAAAGCGCGCCGGTTGGCAAGCCCGGTGAGGGGGTCGTGCCGGGTCTGGTGCGCCAGTTCTTCCAGGGTCCGCTGGATGCTGGCCAGATGCGGCGTGGCATCGCCGGATGCGGGCAGGGCCAGCCAGTTGATGAAGTGGCCATCATGCACGAGCTCCTTCCAATCCGCCATGGTCAGCCCCGAGCACAGCCGGGCTATGATAAGCCCGTCCGGGCAGCCGCTAAGGGTGGACCGGCCTTTTTTGGCCAGGGCTTCCCGCAACCTGGCGATTTCTTCCAGGATGGCCTGCCTGTCTTCAGCGAAAGCGGCGCGGTGGCTGCTATTTTCCCGCATGGAAGTGGAGGAGATAGTCGCGGATGAAGGTGTCGATGTCGCCGTCGAGCACGGCTTCCACATTGCCCGCTTCGCTGCCGGTACGGTGGTCCTTGACCAGACGGTACGGCTGCATGGTGTAGGTGCGGATCTGGCTGCCAAAGCCGATGGCTTCCTTGGAGTCGTACTCGGCCTGGCGCAGGGCCTGCTGTTTTTTTATCTCAAGATCGTAGAGCCTGGCCTTGAGCACCTTCATGGCGGATTCGCGGTTGCGGTGCTGGCTCTTTTCGTTCTGGCACTGGACCACGATGCCCGAGGGCATGTGGGTGATGCGGATGGCGGAGCTGGTCTTGTTGACGTGCTGGCCGCCCGGGCCGCTGGCCCTGAAGACGTCGACGCGGATGTCCTCTTCCTTGACCTCGATCTGGATGTCGGCCCCGGCGTCGGGATAGACGTCCACGGAAGCGAACGACGTGTGCCGCCTGCCCGAGGAGTCGAAGGGGGAAATGCGTATAAGCCGGTGGATGCCCTTTTCGGCCTTCAAAAAACCGTAGGCGTATGCGCCGTTCACCTGAAGCGTCACGGATTTCACCCCGGCCTCGTCGCCGGGAAGAAAGTCCAGAACATCCACGCCGAACTCGTGGCGCTCGCACCAGCGGCGGTAGAGGCGAAGGAGCATCTCGGCCCAATCCTGGGCCTCGGTGCCGCCCGCTCCCGGATGGATTTCCAGGATGGCGCCCGAGGCGTCCTCCGCTCCGGAGAGCAGGGTGGCCAGTTCCGCATCCTGCACCAGCTTGCCCAGATGTCCGAGCTGATCCGCCAAGGCCTGCAGCATCTCCTGGCCAGGGTCCTCCTGGGCCATGAGCAGCCACTCTTCCATGTCCTCGCGGGACTTCAGAAGGGCCTCGAAGCTTGCGACCTTGCCGGTCAGGTCGGCTTTTTCACGCAAAAAAGGAGTAAGGAGTTCGGGATTCTGCCAGGCATCCGGTTTGGAAAGCTCGGCTTCTATGGCTTCCAGACGGAGCTTTTTGCCGTCCAAGTCAAAGTCGCCCCCAAAGGGAGTCGAATTGATCCTGGATGTCCTTGGCCTGGGATTTGAGATCGGGATATTGTAGGAGTGCCATATTTATTCGCCGCGTGTGCGTTTCTTGAGATGAGTCGCCCTTGCGAAAAGGGCCAAGGCCAGAAGAGCGGCCAAACCCTCAATCCAGCCGTAAAGCCGGTGGTAGGGCGTCTTTTCCGTGATGAGTCCGACTCCGGATACTGCCACGGCAGCCTCCTGAAACAGGGGAGTCTCGCTTGTTATGCGGCCCTTCGGGTCGATGAGCGCCGTTATGCCGGTGTTGGTGGCGCGCAGGAGAAACCTGTTCTGTTCCACAGCCCGGAGGACGGCCAGCTCAAGGTGTTGCCTGGGAGCCGCTGAGCGGCCGAACCAGGCGTCGTTGGAGATGTTCACCAGCACGTTGGCGCCGGACCGAACACGCTCCTGAGCCAGTTCCGCAAAGATGGATTCATAGCAGATGAGCATACCCATGGCAAGGCGGCCAGCAATTAGCGGGCTTGTTCGTTTGCCTGGAGTGAACGCGCCAACCCCCATGAGCAAACCCGACAGTATGGGGATGTCCTCGCCGAAGGGAGCGTATTCACCGAAGGGAACCAGATGCTCCTTGTCGTAATAGTCCACCAGTTTGTCCGCGCTTATGAGGTACGCCCTGTTGAAGACCAGCACGTTTTTGCCGCTGCGCTCGTATCCCGGAGCTCCGGCCACCAGGGGGACGCCCGTTTTTCGGGCGAAGATTTTGACCAGGCTTGATTCCACGCTTGGTTCCTGGACAAAGAAGGTCAAGGATGTCTCGGGCCAGATGATGATGTCGGGTTTGGAGGAGAGAACGGTTTCCGTAAGGGCGGCGTACTTTCCCACTGCTTGGGCCAGGGTTTGCGCGTCCCACTTGACCGCCTGCTCGATGTTGCCCTGGATCATGGCCGCGGTTATTTCCCCGTCGGTTTTGACCGGCTGGGCCAAGGACCAGAACCCATATGCGGTCAGGACTGCCAGGGTGGTGAGGCAGAGGAGCCGGCTGGCCAGGCCGGGCCCGGAAATCCACACCCCGCAGGCGGCGAGAATACCGGACAGGCCATAGGCACCGAGCAGGCAGGCCGCCTGAATGGCGAAAGGCCACGGAGCAAGGGTGGCGGCCAACGGAAGCCAGGGAAAACCCGAGAACAGCCAGCCGCGCAGGGCTTCTATGGCTATCCAGCTCAATCCCGCGAAGGCTCCCCACAAAGCTGGGCGCAGAGCGGAGCGCGTGGAGTAGAGCAGCCAGCAGAACAGGGCGGGGTAGAGCCCGAGCACAGCCGCCATGAGAAGCGGACAGGGTACGGCCAGAATCCAGGGAAGATAGCCATAGTCATGGACGGGAAGTGCAATCCAGTACAGGCTGGCCGAAGCTGCAAGCGCGCCCTGGAGCCAGCCCAGTTTCAGGGCGTGCTTGCCGCTACCCGCAAGCCTGGCCAAGACGGCCAGGGACCACGGCATCGCCAAAACCAGAACGGGCAGCCGGACAAACGGATTTTCGAAAGCCAGAAAACCAGCCAGAGCTCCCAGGAGAACGATGCCCCCGGCCTGATTAGGCCGGAGGAGCCGGATCATTGTCCCTTCCAGGCTCTGAAATCGGTTCGGCCAGAACCCAGCGCACCTGGCGCCTGTCGGCTTCGATGACAGTGAAACGGTACCCGGCGTCCTCGAAGGAATCTCCCTGGCGCGGCACGCGTCCGGCCAGTTCCGAGAGGTAGCCGCCGAGGGTTTCGACCTGCTCGGAGGAAAGATCTATTTCAAAGCGTCCGGCCAGTTCTTCCAGGGGAAAGCGTCCGTGGAGCTTGAGTTTGCCGTCACCGAGCTCCTGGTATTCCGCCGGCCGGGTCGGATCGTGCTCGTCCTCGATTTCGCCCACGAACTCCTCGAGCACGTCCTCGAAGGTCACCAGGCCGGACGTGCCGCCATACTCGTCCATGCAGATGGCGATATGGATGCGGCCTTTCTGGAATTCGGCCAGCATGTCCTTCAAGTTCTTGGTTTCCGGAATGTAGAGGGGCTTTCGCATCACCGAGGACACGGGCGGTGTCTTTGCCTGGGGGTTCACCAGGTATTTCAGCAGGTCCTTTGCGTGAACCACGCCGATGATGTGGTCGCGGTTTTCCCGGTAGATGGGGATGCGGGAATGCCCTTTTTCTATGATGAGCCGGGTGACCTCGGGGAAGCCGTCTTCCTCGTCCGCACAGACTATGTCCGTGCGGGGCACCATGATGTCCGCCACCTGCTTCTTTCCGAGTTTCAAGAACTTGAGCAGTACGGATGCGTCGTCATCTCCGACTTCTCCATCTTCCTTGGCCGCCTGGATCAGTTCCTCCAGGGGCAGGTCGTTTCGACCGCGAAAGAATTTGTTGACCAGGTTCCAAAATCGTCCTTCCGATCCTTCTTCCAACGTCGTCCTCCAGAATAGGCGTGTACCGCCAGCAAGCGGCTCGCGCTATACGATACCCTTGTTACGGTACAGTTCCAGATGCAGTTCGTAGGCCCAATCGTCGAGTTCGCTGATGCCGAAATCCCGGTTCACGGTGCGCCATTGCAGCCCGGTAAGGGGGGGCTCGTACGGCACGCCGACTCCGGCGAAATTCATCCCTAAGGACAGGTCGATCCTGGAATCACAGTCATCGTAGCATTTGAGCACCCGGGTGAGAACATAGTGGGTGGTGAAATCCGTAAGATCAGGCGAAGCCAAGGTGAGCCGGCAGAAGTATTGCTGGTTCAGCGTGATTTTGTGCGCTTTTGTCCGCAGCGCCTCGGGGAGGATCTCCAGGCGCAGGCCTCCTCCGGATATGTTCTCCAACCGAATGTCGCGGGACACTCCGGAATCCAGGCAATAGAGAGGGGCGCCCCAGGTGTCGGGTTCCTTGGGATCGGCGTTGCGGCGAACGGTTTCTTCGGGCCACAGGCAAAAGCTCTTGATGTATTTCTCCGGCGGTTCCACCCGTAAATGGAGCCGGTTCTGGTTGAGCTCCAGCCGCAAGGGCCGGGAGACGTTCAAATGGATGATGTCCTCTTCGACATGCTGGTAGGACAAAATGTCCGAGACGAAGCCGAAATTCGTCTGAATCTTGGGCTGTTCCGGCAAGCGGAGCCTGAAATGGAGTTGCAGGGTGCGGCCAACCCAGGCCGGGTTTATGGCCTTGATGGAGGACATCTCCAGGACCACCTGGTTCTTGTTCACTTCAATGAAGGTGCCGTCGGTGGAGCGCGCCGCGCCCAGATCGCGGTGGAAGCTCACGCGTATCTTGCTGCGTTGGACCACCGCGGCGTCGAGAAGTTCCATGATGCGGCGGTAATCGGTAATCCACGTCATGGGGTGGTCGCGCATCAACTCGACAGGCTTTTTTTGAAAAACAAAGGCGAAGGTGGTGAGCAGAGCAAAGCAGCCGAAGAAGGCCACGACCAGAATCACCGACTCAAGCGTGACCCGGCCGGCCAGAATGTCCTCGAACATCCTCGTGAAGAAGTCGTTGAACGAGGCGAGGAAGTTCGGAGTCATTTGCAGGTCGACCATGTATGCACCTGGGTTATAATCGCCCGGTCTTCTTCAGGTGGATCTCAAGGCAGGCCAATGAGGCCGGGGTGATGCCCGAGATCCGCGAAGCCTGCCCGAGAGTGAGCGGGCGTACCGTTCCGAGCTTCTCCACAACCTCACGGGAAAGCCCGGCTACCTCCTGATACTTCATATCAGCCGGAAGTTCCAGGGATTCCAACCGAACAAGTTTTCCGGCCAGCTCCCCCTGGCGCTTGAGGTAGCCCTCGTACTTCACCATGGTTTCGGCCTCCTGGAGGGCCTCATCCGAAAATGCCGTTACTTGGGGCCAAAGCGGCTCCAGGTCTTTGATGGACAGTTGAGGCTGGCGTAGCATTTCGGCCAGGGAGACGGACTTGCCCGGTATGGCGGCTCCCATGCCGGCCAATATATCCCGGGTGGGCGCGTCGGGACGCAGGCGGATGGTTTCCAGCTCTTCCACCACGGCGGTTATTGCCCGCTCTCTGGCACTGAAGATCTCCCAGTGATCGTCATCCACAAGGCCAAGCTCCCGCCCGGCGGGGGTGAGCCGGGAATCTGCGTTGCCTTCGCGCAGCAGGAGCCTGTGCTCGGCGCGCGAGGTGAACATGCGGTAGGGTTCCAAAGTGCCTTTGGTGACCAAGTCGTCCACGAGCACGGCCATGTAGGCCTGGTCCCGGCGAAGGACGAAGGCCGGACGGCCGCTGAGTGAACAGTACACGTTGAGCGCGGCCCAAAGCCCCTGGGCGGCTGCTTCCTCATACCCGGATGTTCCGTTGATCTGGCCTGCGAAATACAGGCCAGCCAAGGACTTTGTTTCAAGTGTTGCTTTAAGTTGTGTGGGGTCCGAGTAGTCGTATTCGATGGCGTAACCGGGCCGTACTATCTGGGCGTTTTCCAACCCGGGGATGGTGGCCAGCATGGCCTTCTGGATTTCGTACGGCAGGCTGGTGGGTATGCCGTTGGGGTAGACCTCGGGGCTATCCAGCCCTTCGGGCTCGATGAAGATCTGATGACGATCCTTTTCCGGGAACCTGGCCACCTTGTCTTCAATGGAGGGGCAGTAGCGCGCCCCGGTGCCTTTGATGACGCCGGTGAACAGGGGGGACCTGTCGAAGCCCGCGCGGATGGCCTCGTGGGTGGCCTGGTTGGTGTAGGTGAGCCAGCAGGGCAGCTGAGGCAGGGGGACGCCCGGAGAGCGGAAGCTGAACGGCGTGGGCGGCTCGTCCCCGGGCTGGATGGCCATTTTGGAAAAATCGATGGAATCCTTGAGGAGCCGTGGGGTAGTGCCGGTCTTGAGCCTCCCGAGCGTAATGCCATGCCCGCGCAAGCTTTCGGACAACCCTACGGAAGCGGGATCCCCCAGGCGGCCTCCTGGGAAATTGGTCAACCCGACGTGGATGAGCCCCTGAAGAAAGGTCCCGGTGGTCAAGAGGACCGCGCCGGCCTGGTGGTTTTCGCCCAGGGCCGTGACCACCCCGCAGGCCCGGCCGTTTTCGGACAAAATGCTGACCGCCGTATCCTGGCGGACCCACAGGTTGGCCTGGGAGAATATGTCGCGCTTGACCACCCGCATGTAGGCGTCCCGGTCGATCTGGGCACGCGTGGCCCGCACGGCGGGCCCTTTTCGGGTGTTGAGCTGGCGGAACTGGATACCCCCAGCGTCCGCCCATAGGCCCATCATGCCCCCCAACGCGTCGATCTCCTTGACCATGTGCCCTTTCGCCAGACCGCCGATGGCAGGGTTGCAGGAAAGGTGGCCGATGCGGTCTACGTTTATGGTGATGAGGAGCGTGGTGAGGCCCAGCTTGCTCGCGGCCATGGCAGCCTCGCACCCAGCATGCCCGGCCCCCACGACTATGAGGTCGAAACGGGCTGGCAAGGGGAGCTTGGCCGGGCTTGGCCCTTGAACCGGGAGAGGGTGCGGCTGGTCAGTCATTTTGGAAGGTTGCGGCCTGTGGCAAGGGGGAGAAGCCGCGCCCGCGAGCCAGGGGCTGCTGGCTCTGCGAACCCTGAAGCGGCGCAAGCACAGGGCCTTGGTGGCGCGTTTTCACAGTTTAAGCCTTGGGCTCTCCGTCGAAGAGCGCTTTGGCCATCACCTGCGCGTCGCCGATGTTGTACTTTATGAGCGAGCGTTCATTGGGCTGGTGCGCATTGGGGGTCCAGGTGGCCCAGACCGCCGCGTCCAGGCCGGCTCGGCGCAGATACGCCGCGACAGTGCCGCCGCCCACGCCCATGGGCCTGGGAGACCCCCCATAGACCGACTGCACGGCCGGAAGAAGCCTGGTGACGATCTCTGCGTCCTTGGGAGTGGCCGGTGCGGCCTGTTCCTTTTGGACGATGTGGTATTCGGCGGTAACGCCATAGGTTTTGCAGATGTCCCGGCCCATTTCGTAGACGGCCTCCAGCACATCGTCGAGTTCGTACTGGGGCAGCACGCGGCAGTCCATGTAGAAGACGTCACGACCGGGGATGGTGTTGACGTTCTCCACGTTGGCCTCCTTCTTGGTGGGCTGGAACGTGGAGTTGGCCGGCTTGAAAAGCTCGTTCACGGCCGGGAAACGGTCGTGGAGCTTGGTCAGGCGGAGAATGAAGGCGGCAGTGGCCACCAGCGTGTTCACGCCCTCCTCGGGCGAGGAGGCATGGCACTGCTTGCCCGAAAGGGTGATGCGCAGCCAGAGCATGCTTTTCTCGGCAATCTCGACCATCTCGGAAGAGGGGATGCCGAAATCCGGGATGAGGTAGAGGTCATTCTTGCCGAATATTTCCGGATGGTTCTTCAAGAGCCAATCCAGGCCGAATTTGGAGCCGTTCTCCTCGTCCGCCACCAGGAGCATGCCGTAGTTCATGGGGGGCGTGACCTTGTTCTCCACAATGGCCTTGGCCAACAGAAGCGAGGCGACCACTCCCTGGTGGTTGTCCTCAACGCCGCGCCCAACGAGCACGTCGCCTTCCACGGAGAGCGTGAAGGGATCGGTGGCCCACAGGGACAGGTCTCCGGGGGGGACCACATCGAGGTGGGAGATCACCCAGAAGGTGCGGGAGGTGTCTTTGCCTGGGATGACGGCCTTCAGGCTTGGGCGGTGGCCGCAGGGGACGCGGCTGTCCGGGGCCTGGTATTCGGCCACGTCGGTGATGCCGTGATCCGCAAGCCAGGCGAGCATGTAGTCGGCCTTGGCCCGTTCGCCCTGGCCGCCGTTGTCTGGGCCTACCGCCGGGATGGAGACGAGGGTTCTCTGCAGGTCGATGACGGTCTCGCGGCTGGCCGCGATGTTTTCAAGAATGCCGGGAAGCATGGGGGCTCCAAGTATTGCTCACAAAGGGTTTGGGGTCGAGCGATCTGTAGCCCTTTGCAGGGGGCGCTGGCAAGGCGCAAAGAAAAAGGCGGGAGCCGACGGCTCCCGCCTGGTGAAAACGAGAGGCTTAACGTCCGCGGGCGGCGCGCTTGGAGGCCTTCAGCGGGTTGACCTTGATCTTGCCGCCGGTGTCCTTCTCGGCCTTCACATGGGTGGCGAAGTTGCACACGCTGTGCGACCATTTGCGCTCGGGCAGCGGATAGCTGGAGCAGTACTTGGCTCCCTCGACTTCTTTGGTGCGCTCGCAGCCTTCGCACTTTTCCACGATGGGCTGGCACTGAACGCCGTTCACGACATAGCTCATTGATCTATCCTCCGTTCACGCCCAATGGGCGATACGATTCACGTCGTTTGGAACCGTGCTCTCTTTCATCATTCTTTGCGGACTGTCAAGACCCGCGCGCCCATTTCCTGACGGAATTCATCTCCCCGAGCAGGGCCTGGTAGTCAATGGTGTGGAACCGGCCGTTTCTGTAGAGGGTTTTCCCGGCCACCATGGTCAGGCGGACTTCATGGCCAGTGGCGCTGTACGCCAGATGGGACACGGGATTGTGAAGAGGATTGAGGTTCGCGACGTTCGCGTCCAAGGCGATAAGGTCCGCCTGCATGCCGGGCGCGAGTGCTCCGATGTCACGTTGGCCCAGGGCGAGCGCGCCCTGCGTGGTGGCCATGTCCAGCACAGCCTGTGCGGGCAGGGCGGTGGGGTCGAGGTCGCGGACTTTGGCCAGAAGGGCGGCGGTGTTTAATTCCGAGAACATGTTGAGCGCGTTGTTGCTTGCCGCTCCGTCGGTTCCCAGGCCAACGGTGATCCCGGCTGAGCGCATGGCTGCCACCGGGGCCATGCCCGAGGCCAGCTTCATGTTGCTGCGCGGATTGTGAGCCACCTTGACGCCATGTGCGGCCATGAGCCCTATCTCGGCGTCGCTCACGTCCACGGCGTGGGCTATGAGCAGGTTCGGGGCGAGAAGGCCGAGTCGTTGCAGAATGCCCACTGGCCGCGCGCCGAACCGTTCAAGGCACATGGCTGTTTCGGATGTGGTTTCGGCCGCGTGCAAGGTCAGGGTAAGGCTCAAGTCCCGGGCAAGGCCGGACAGGCGCTCCAACGAATTGTGGCTTGTTGCGTATACGGAATGGGCCACCAGGCACGGCTTGACCAGGCCTTTGTCCTCGCAGAAGCTGACGAGCTCCGAAATCCGCTCGAATGCCTGGTCCACGGTGGAGTAGGAGGCGTTGGGCGTGTCGAAGACGCCTTCCCCGAGAAAGGCCCGCATGCCTATGGTGTCGACCGTCCGGGCAATGGCCTTTTCGAACAGGTAGAGGTCGCAGAATGTCGTGGTGCCCGTGGCCAGCATTTCGGCGCAGGCCAGGGCCGTGCCCATTGAGACGATTTCAGGAGAAAGCCTGGTTTCGGCCGGCCATATGTGGGTGTTCAACCACTCCATGAGGGGCAGGTCGTCCTCCAGGCCGCGAAACACCGTCATGGCCGCGTGGGTGTGGGTGTTCACAAGCCCTGGAAGAACGATGTGTTCCGAGAGATCGATGGTTTCCCGGGCTTCAAAGTCTCTGAAGTCCTGCCAGCGGCCCAGGGAGTCTACCTGGCCATTGGTGACGGCAATGCCGGCATCCGGCAGGATTCGCCTGTCCGCGTCCTGGGTGACGAGGGTTCCGGCGCGTATGAGGGTGTCGCAGGTGTTCGGCATCTGTGGCATCTGGCGGTCATGCCATGTGGGCGCCTGAAGTCAAGTTCTGGCTTGCAGGGCCTGGAAAAAACGGGAAAACTCCCCTCCATGTCCCGCAACGTTGTCACCCGGCTGCTCACGCTCGTTACTTTCGCGGCCGCCGCATTCTCCGTGTTTTCCTCTCTCGGGATCAACATCCGCCTTCAAGGCATCCTCCTTGCCATCCTGATGGTGAACGTGGTTTGTTTCAAGGTAGTCACGTTCAAAATCACCTCTGTTCCGGATGCCAAACGAAGAATTCTACGAATATTCAATGGCGTAACACGGATAATGGAATACTGCTGCTGGGTGCTGGCGCTCGCGCTGCTGGCAGGCTTCACCCAGGCGTATTGGCAGGATGTTCGGGACGTGCTCCCCAGGCTTTTTCCCCTCAATGCCATGGAAGGGCGCGAGTCGGTCAAAGCCTGGCTTCTTGCCCACGGCCAGAACATCTATCCTTCCCTGGAAACCCATCCCTACCTGATCACAATCTATCCCCCCGTCTACCACGCCGTTACCGCTGGGGCGGCCTTGCTGGCCGGATGGGGCATCGGGGCCGGAAGATGGGTGAGCCTGGCGAGCTTTTTGTGCCTGGCTGCCCTTTCAGTGATGTTTGCCCATCGTCTCACCGGCTCAAGTATCGCGGCCTTTCTGGTGCTTGCCGTTCTCCTGCTGGACCCGGCTCTGGGAGAGTGGAGCCTGCACGCCCGGCCGGACATGCTGGCATGGCTTTTGGCTTTGGCTGGTTCCGCCTGCTTCTGGGGCTCCTGCAACGCGCCGGAGCGGCAAAGGAGCGGGCGGCTGGCCCTGGTCTCGGGCATCGCGCTGTGCCTTGCCCTGTTTACCAAGCAGCAGACCTTGCCGTATCTTCTGGGCTGTATTGTCTGGGCTGCTGGAAAGGGCAGGGCAGGATGGCGTCCGGCTTTTCTTATGTGTCTGTCATGCATTGCGTTGAGCGCTCTCCTGGGAGGCGCTCTTGAGATGTGGAGCGGCGGCTATTTCCTGCGCGACATCGTGCTCTATCCCAAGCTCATGGGGTCCCTGGCATCGATTTCAACCCTCGAGAACCTGCTGGTCCGGCTTGGCCAGGTGTGGGAGCAGTTCCGGACCCTGTGGCTTTTATCCGCAGGGTACCTGGCCTGGGCGATCTGGAACAGACGTTGGGACTTGCCCATGGTTCTCACCGTGGTCAATGTCGCCTTCATGGTGAAACTCCTGGCATCCTGGGGAGCGGACATCAACTACGCCTTCGGCTCAGTGGTTCCGGCGGTGCTCTGCGCGGGCCTGCTGGCGGGCGCCCTGGCCGCGACGAAACCGTACGGCAAGGGCCTGGCGTTCGCGCTGCTGTTTCTTAGCCTGCATGCGTCCTCAGGACATCCCAAGAACACCCTGGCGGACGTCTCTACGCTTCAGGGGATGGATGGAACCCTCCTGGTCAATACGGAGGGCGGCCATCTCTTTCTGGGAGAGAAGCCAGGGCGGACCGTGACCTTCTTCGATGGCATTGAAACCCAGCTCTATGAACAGACGGGTTTATGGAAAAGTGAGGGGTCAGGCCTGGTTTCTGACATACGCAACAGAAAGTTCGGTCATCTGGTCTTTTACGGGGGGTTTCTTCCCCAGTCAGTGCTCGATGCGGCCGCCATTTCCTACGACATAAAGGCGAAGGCGGATCAATATGTAATCCATTCTCCCTCGAATGCCGCTCTGGTGGCGGCTGTGGACGGTTCCGGCAAAGGCTGGTCAAACGGCAAGGGGCGGGTGCTTTCGGTGTACCTAACGACCTTGCACCAGGAGACCGAAGGCTTTGCCCCTCTGGACCGAAACCGGCCGGGAATACTGCGCTTTACGCTCATGACGGACAAGGCCGCGCCCTACGTGGAGGCTGCCCTGGATGTGCGCCTGGACCCCAAGGACCCCGGGAGCGCGGTTCGAATCTCCCTCATTGGGGCGGAGGGCAGGGTACTGGCGTCTTTGCCGGTAACGGACAAGGGACTGCGCAACGTGACTCTGAAGGGAGAATCATTCGGAAACAGTGTGGAATTGCTGGTCGAGCTTTCCGGCAACGCCTGGATCTCGCCCCGTCATGGAGCCCTGGCCGTGTTGAAGACGTTTGATTAAGGCTGCATCTGGCAGGTTTAATATCCCATCCTAAAAGCCGATCTTCGCATCCTGTTGAAATAATCCAGCTGGACGGGATTATTCGAAGAATGCCGCGCCGTCCTTGGTCCAGAGTTGGGCCCACGGCCCCGTGAGCGTTACCTGAAAGGTTATGGGGCCATCCCTGTCGAGACAATCCAGGGAAATGCTCCACCGGGCGCTGATGGGCGACCAGGCTCCGGGTTTTCCGGTGAGCTTGGTCACTGGCTTGAGCTTCCCTCCGCGCACAACCGAGACCTCCACGGCGCTCTCCGCTCCGCTCGCGCGTGGGTAAAAGGTCAGCATGCCGCTCCGGGGCTGAACGTCATAGAGAAGGGTCAGGGTGGTTGCTCCTTCCGGTACGGCCAACAGTCTCCATCCGGGTGTGTCGGTGGCTTCGTCTCGAACGGATTGGGGCAAGGCCTGAACCAGTCGCTGCGGCGGGGCGTCCCCCTCGGCAAACCCCTGATGCAGGCCCTGCAAAACGGTGGTCTGCCTCCCGGCCATGCAGCCGATGCGGTCGTAGAGCGCCTTGAGCCCCCACCAGCCTGGATCGCGTACCATGAAGTGGCCCACAAGGGCCATGTTCACCACGAGTGGGAAAAAGATGTATTTCCAGAAGGGTTTCCGCAGGCAGCTCAAGAAATTCCCCAGACTTTTCAATAAGATGGTTTGCAGGACGCTTGACGGGGACGCACATTTGTCGTAGCGGCGTCAACGCATCAATACCACTTCAGGAGAGAGCTGTCATGGACTTGCGTGCCCTGATCAGAGACATTCCGGACTTCCCCAAACCCGGCATCATCTTTTTGGACATCACCCCGCTGCTCGGCGACGGCAAGGCCTTCCGCCACGCCATCGACTCCATGGCCGAGCGCTTCAAGGACTGCGGGGCCACGCGGATCGTCTGCGCCGAAGCCCGCGGCTTCATCTTCGGCGCCGCCCTGGCCTACAAGATGGGCCTTGGGTTCGTGCCTGTGCGCAAGCCCGGCAAGCTCCCCTGGAAGACCACCACTGTCACCTACGACCTGGAATACGGCACCGACACCCTGTGCATGCACGAGGATGCGCTGCTTCAGGGCGAAAAGGTGCTGGTGATCGACGACGTGCTGGCCACCGGCGGCACCCTGCAGGGCATGCTCAAGCTCATGGAAA
Organism: Desulfovibrio sp.; assembly: GCA_016208105.1. NCBI lineage: Bacteria > Pseudomonadati > Thermodesulfobacteriota > Desulfovibrionia > Desulfovibrionales > Desulfovibrionaceae > Desulfovibrio > Desulfovibrio sp. The sequence continues at coordinate 32,658 of JACQYS010000029.1, read as the reverse complement.
CATTCGGCGCCGAGATAGTCGGCATCGGAGTGCTGATCGAGCTTGGATTCTTAAACGGCAGGGAGAAGATCAACGGCCTGCCTTTCGACAGCATCATCCAGGTAAGCTGATCCGAACGGTTTCAGTTGCCTGCTGGTTCACGAGGCGGCTAGTCCGGCCAGGCCGGAGATGGCCCGCTTTTCATATTCATTGAAGGGAAACGGAAGAATCATGAAGATTGGCATCATCGGCGGCAGTGGCCTGGACAACCCTGACATTCTGGAAAATCCCCAGGACCAGGAAATCGACACGCCCTACGGCAAGCCCAATTCCACCCTGCGCCACGGGCTCATAAAGGGACGCGAGGTTGTCCTTTTGGCCCGGCACGGGCGCCAGCACACCACCCCGCCCACCTGGGTGAACTACAGGGGCAATGTCTGGGCACTGAAAAACGCCGGGTGCACGCACATCCTGGCCACCACGGCCGTCGGGTCTTTGAAGGCCGAGATCAAGCGCGGCGACCTGGTTGTGCTGGACCAGTTCATCGATTTCACCCGTCACCGGCCGATCACCTTCCACGAAAGCTTCGAACCCCATGCGCCTGTGCACACTCCCATGGCCGATCCCTTCGACGACGGCCTGAGAAATAAACTCATCAACGCCTGCGCCAAATACGGCTATGCGCACCATCCTACTGGCACCCTGGTCACCATTGAAGGGCCACGTTTCTCCACCAGGGCCGAGTCCAACATGTTTCGCATGTGGGGTGCGGACGTCATCAACATGAGCGTGGCCTCCGAAGCCATCCTCGCGGCGGAAGCCGGCGTCCCCTACGCAGCGGTGGCCATGTCCACGGATTACGACTGCTGGAAGACGGACGAGCCTCCCGTTACCTGGGAGGACATCCTGCACATCTTCAAGCAGAACGCCGAAAAGGTGACCAATGTCCTGATCGAGGCCATCGCGAGCGCGTAGATCCATGTCAGGCTGCGCCTGCCTGCTCGTGCACGGATTCGGGGGGACGCCCTTTGAGATGGCCCCGGTGGCCGAGGCCTTGGAAATGGGCGGCCACCACGTGAGCCTGCCTGTCCTGCCTGGCCATGCCAGTACAATAGACGATTGGAGCCGTACCCGCTGGTCTGATTGGCTGGGGCACGTCTGCGCCGAGTATGAGAGGCTGCAAGCCTCGCACGGCAAGGTTTTTGTCCTGGGGCTTTCCATGGGGGGGAGCCTGTGCCTTGCCTTGGCCCAGCGCTATCGCCCGGCCGGGGTGGTTACCATCGCCTCGCCTGTCTTTCTCTACCGTTATCTGCCTCTGGAAGCCACGGACTGGCGTTTGCCCTTTACCGGCCTGCTCAAGAAGTTTCGCCCCATCTGGCCAAGCGCCCCCAAAAAGCCTGAATCACGACTCATAGCGCCCTGGCAGGGGTACGAAGAGGCGGTCGCGCTTGAGCCTTTGCACAGCTTTCTGACCGGCCTCCGCGAGGTGCGCTTAAACCTTGGCAGGGTTACCGCGCCGCTTCTCACGATCCATTCGCCCCTGGACCGGTACGTGCCTTTCGGCAATCTGTGGGAGATAACGAGGAGCGTGGATTCAGCGGTCCGGCGCTGCGCCGTGCTGTCCATTGAGGAACGGGTAACAAAGCACCATCTTCTCACAACCCACAGGGAAACCAAGGGCATGGTTTCCGGGTTGTGCGCGGCGTTCGTACAAGAGTTTTGCGAGACGGGGTAGGGATTACCCCCGGGAGCTCTTCAACACCTTCCAGGCGGCTTCGAGGACAACGGTCTTGTCCAGGGGTTTGGGCACGTATTCGTCCATTCCCGAATCCAGGCACGTCTGCCTATCGCCTTTCATGGCATGCGCGGTCATGGCCACTATGGGCAGGCGCGCGCTCCCGGGCCGGGAGGCCTCCAAGGCGCGGATGGCCCGGGTGGCCGAGAGGCCGTCCATCACCGGCATTTGGATGTCCATGAACACTATGTCGTAGTTATTCGTGGAAACCGCTTCCACTGCCTGAAAGCCGTCGCTCACGCAGGTGACGGTGAGCCCGAATTTCTCCAGCATACGCCTGGCGGTGAGCTGATTGACCCGTTCATCCTCCACCAGAAGCGCCTTGGCTTTCGGGAGCGTCCTATTTTCAAACGGCTGTCCCGGCTTTTCTGGCTCTTTGGCAGGAACCAGGCTGACAGGGATGCTCAGGACGAAGTCGGTCCCTTCTCCCTGCGAGCTGTTCACGCACAGGGCTCCACCCATCATGAGCACCAGCTTTTTCACGATGGAGAGCCCGAGCCCCGCTCCTCCATGCCGGCGGGTCAATGAGCCTTCGGCCTGGACAAACGGATCGAAAATCACGGCCATTTTGTCGTCGGGGATGCCGATGCCCGAGTCGGACACCTGGAGTACCAGCATCATTTTTTCAATGCTCCCGGAAAGAAAGGCGGTGACGCAGATTATGCCGCCAAAGGTGGTGAACTTGAGGGCGTTCCCCATGAGATTGAAGAGAATCTGGCGAAGGCGGACTTCATCGACCGAGAGCATTACCAGATCAATCTCGGAGGAAACATTGATAGTCGTGGAGATGCCCAGTTCTCTCGCCTCGATGGAATAGGGGCCAACGCCCTTGCGGATAAGCTCCCCAACGTTGACCGGGCTGGTGTTCAGGCTCAGGTTGCCTGCTTCGATCCGGGCCACGTCCAGCAGGTCGTTTATCACTGCGAGCAACTGCTTGGCCGAATACGTCGCGGTGGCGATCAATTCTTCCTGTTCAGGGGACGGATGGGTTTCCGAAAGAGCGTCGAGCATGCCCATTATTCCATTCAAAGGCGTGCGCACCTCATGGCTTATGTTGGCCAAAAATTCGCTCTTCACTTGCCCGGCGACGACGGCTTTTTCTTTTTCCTGCTTGAGGGTTTGTTCCTGCTCGATGCGGTCGGTAATGTCGAAACAACATCCATGGAATCCCGAGAACGCGCCTTCAGCGTCTTGCGAGGGCCGGCCGATATCGGTGATCCATCGCCAGGCTCCGTCGGCCCGCTTCAGGCGGTAGTGGAACTCGAACTCCCGCCTGAATGTAAAGTGATGGTTTAAGTTTTTTCGGAGGTCCGGCAGGTCGTCGGGATGGACCCGGCGCATCCATCCATCGTTGCTTGATTGCTCAAAGGTCAGGCCGGTGAAAGCCAGCCAGGTCTTGTTGAAGTAGTCGTGGGCTCCCTGGGCGTTCATCCGCCAGATAAGCGCCGGGAGATCCTCTATGATGGAGAATTGCTGGTCAGGAGCGCTGTTGTCAGTGGCCTGCGGAGCGCGCGGCGGAGCATCCATCTTTTGGCTCGTATCTGGCAGCAGATATACGTTTCACGTTCTCACGCATGCGCCAAAAGGCAAAGCCGACAATGCAATAAGCAAATATTGCTACCATATGTACCGAGACGTTGAATCATGCAATAAAAAAACCGGCACAGGCCGGTTTTTTTCAATAGTGACTTGTTACTGGTATCAGCGTTTGGACATTTTTTTCCGGTCATCAAGCAGCAATTTGAAATTGACCGAATCCTCAAGGGCTTGCCAGCTGGCCTGGATGATGTTGTGCGAGACGCCAACAGTGGTCCAGGTATCCTGCTGATCGCCCGAGGTGAGCAGGACGCGGACGTGGGACGCCGTGCCCGTGTCGTGCTTTGTCTTGGAATTAAGCACCCGGACCTTGAAGTCCAGGAGCCGAATTTCGCTGATGCGAGGATAAAAGCGCGACAAGGCCTTTCTGAGCGCGGTGTCCAGGGCGTTGACCGGGCCCAGGCCCGCGGACGCGGTGTGCTCCACATGGCCGCCGACCTGGACCATGATGGTGGCCTCGGCCAAGGGCTCCTCGCAGTCGGCCTGTTTCCAGTCCAGCACGCGGTATTTCACCAGGGAGAAATAGCGGCGGCTCATGCCCAGGGCCCGGCGCATGAGAAGCTCGAACGAGGCCTCGGCCGCGGAGTACTCGTAGCCGGCGGCCTCCTTCTCTTTGACTTCCCGCAGGATTTCCAAAACATCCGGAGAGCCTTTTTCCAAAAGGATGCCGTATTCCTTGGCCTTGAAGAGGATGTTGGACTGTCCGGCCATGTCCGAGAGGACCACCTGGCGGACGTTGCCCACCTTTTCCGGCTGGGTGTGCTCGTAGAGGCTTGAATTCTTCGTGACTGCGGCCACATGAATGCCGGCCTTGTGGGTGAATGCCGATTCGCCCACATAGGGTTGCCGTGCGAACGGCACCCTGTTGGCCACCTCGTCGATGAAACGGGAGGCTTCGGTGATAAGGGGCAGGTTTCCTTTGGGCAGGGCCTGCTTCTTGAGCTTCAGCTCCAGGGTGGGGATGATGGAGCAGAGATTGGCGTTGCCGCAGCGTTCCCCGTAGCCGTTCATGGTTCCCTGGACCTGCACAGCGCCAGCCTGGACGGCCATGAGCGAGTTGGCCACGGCCATGTCCGTGTCGTTGTGGGCGTGGATGCCTATCTTGGCCAAAGGCAGGGTTTTCAGGACCGCGTCGCAGATCTTGCGGATGTCGCAGGGCAGGGTGCCGCCGTTGGTGTCGCAGAGAACCAGGACCTGGGCGCCCGCGTGGTGGGCCCGCTTGAGGCACTCCAGGGCGTAGTCCTTGTTGGCGCGGAAACCGTCGAAGAAGTGTTCGGCGTCGAAGAATAGCTCCTGGCACTGGGGCTTCAAAAAGGCCAGGGAGTTTTCGATGAGCTCAAGATTGCGTGGCAAATCCACGCGCAGGGCCTCGATGACGTGCTGTTCCCAGGCCTTGCCGAAAATGGTCAGCACCGGCGCCTTGCTGGCCACAAGGGCCTTTAAGTTGGGGTCGGCCTCGGCGGTGTTCTTGGAGTTGTGCGTGGACCCAAAGGCCGCGATGCGGGAATGCTTGAGCTTGTGGCCCTGGATGTCCTCGAAGAAGCGCTTGTCCGTGGGGTTTGATCCCGGCCAGCCCCCCTCGATGAAATCCACGCCAAGCTCGTCGAGCTTAAGTGCTATGCGCATCTTGTCTTCGGCCGTGAGATTTATGTCCACGGCCTGGGCCCCGTCGCGCAAGGTGGTGTCGTATATCTGTACCTTCACCGCATCCTTCCCGCGTTGCTCCGCTTGGCGCGCTGCTTAAGCGGTCTTACGGGCAACGTCTTGGCAAAGTCATGTTGAGGGGCAAGCGCAGTGAGCGCCAGCCCCTGGGGCAATCAGCAGGCGGCCTTTTCTTCCTTGTCCAGCCCGAAGACCGAATGCAGGGCGCGAACGGCCAGCTCAACGTATTTCTCGTCGATCAGGCAGGTGATCTTGATTTCCGAGGTGGAGATGAGCTTGATGTTTATGTTTTCGTCGCGCAGGGCCTGGAACATGGTGGAGGCCACGCCGGAGTGGTTGCGCATGCCTACGCCCACCACGGAGACCTTGGCCACGTTGAGGTCGTGCTGCACGGACTGCGCACCGATCTCGTCCTTCACCGAGTCCAGGATCGCAAGAGTTTGCTCAAGGTCCGCGCGGGGCACGGTGAAGGTCATGTCCGTGAAACCGTCGTGGCTGGTGTTCTGGATGATCATGTCCACCAGGATGCGTTTTTTGGAGATGGCGCCGAAAATGGACGCTGCCACCCCGGGCTTGTCTTTGACCTGGTAGACGGTCACCCGGCACTGGTCGCGGTCATAGGCGATGCCGGAAATCACGAGATCTTCCATCATAGCGTCCTCCTGGGTGACCAGGGTACCCGGGTCGTCGGTAAAGGTGGAACGCACCCGGACGGGCACGTTGAATTTCTTGGCGAATTCCACGGAACGGATCTGGAGAACCTTGGAGCCGGAGCTGGCCAGCTCAAGCATCTCGTCGTAGGAGATGACATCTAACTTGCGGGCAGCCGAGCAGATGCGCGGGTCGGTGGTGAACACCCCGTCCACGTCGGTGTAGATCTCGCAGACGTCAGCTTTTATGGCGGCGGCCAGGGCCACGCCGGTGGTGTCGGACCCGCCTCGGCCAAGGGTGGTGACGCGGCCCTTGCAGTCCACACCCTGGAACCCGGCCACCACGAGCACATCACAATCTTCAAGCAATGCTTTAAGTTTTTTGTCGTCGATGCTTATGATGCGGGCCTTCATGTAGGCATCGGTGGTCTGGATGGGGATCTGCCAGCCCTGCAAGGACTTGGCTTTTATCCCCTCGGACTTGGCCAGGATGGAGAACAGCGCGATGGACACGTTCTCGCCGTTGGCCACCAGGGAGTCCATTTCCTCCGGGTCCGGCTTGGCGCAGAATTCCTTGGCCAGGGCCAGGAGCTTGTTGGTCTCGCCGGACATGGCCGAGAGGACCACGATCATCTTGTAGCCCTCGTCAATGCCCTTCTTGACCCTGGACAGCACCTTCTTCATCCGTTCCAGTCCGGCAACGGAGGTGCCGCCGTACTTTTGAACCATGATTTTCATGACTTGCCGCTCTGTAAGTAGGTTGAAAGGGTTCTCTCAAGCCATTGTGCCGCCTTGGAACCGTGGGCTGTGAACCGTGCCGAGCGTCCCGGGCCTTCTTCGGCCAGTTCCAGGTCGATAAAGCTTGGCGGGCGCAAAAAGTCAGGCAGGTATTCAGCCCATTCCACAAGCACGACCCGTCTTGCAACTCCGTGCCCAGCGTCCAGAAGTTCTTCCAGGCCCGCGTCCATGAAACCTTCGCCAAGACGGTACAGATCGATGTGCACCACGGGAGGGTCGGTCGGATAGACGTTGACCAGGTTGAAGCTGGGGCTGGCCACTTCGGCGTCCGCGCTGCCGGGCAGGGCGGACACGAAGCCGCGGGTCAGGGTGGTTTTGCCTGAACCGAGCCCGGCGCGCAAGAGCACGGTGGGGCTCTCCCAATTCTCCGGCAGGTTCAGCGACAACGCTCGCCCCAGGGCCAGGGTTGCCGCTTCGTCCGGTAAAAAGAGCCCGGCCACCGCCTATTTCTGGCTGGTGACCGTGCGCAGGATGTCTTCCATGCCGATCACGCCCGCCAATTTGCCCCCGTCCACAACCGGCATGGTGTGGAAACCGCGCTCGACCATGAGGGTGGCGATGTCCTCGATGGGGGTTTCGGAGGTCACGTATTCGGGGTCCGGGCTCATGGCCTGGGACACGGTGATGGCCGCGATCTTTTCCATCTCGCGGTCAAGCTCGGACATGGACGTCATGGGCACCAGCCCGTCCAGCAGGGTGAACACCGTGGGCAGGGACAGCTTCTTCTGCTGGGCCACCAGGTCCGACTGGCACAGGATGCCCACCAGGCGCCCGCTGGCGTCTACCACGGGGCAGCCGTTGACGTGCTTGTCCAAAAGGGTTTGGGCGGCCTGCGAGATCGGGGTTTCCGGGGAGAAGGTGATGACCGTTTTGGTCATGATGTCTTTAGCTTTCAGCATCGAGCCACTCCGTGAGGGCGCGGGGCAGTGCCTGGACTATTTCTGAGGCCAGGTTGCCCCGGTAGGGGAATTCACCGGACACCAGCCGTCCGGCGAGACCGTGCCAATACACCCCCAGGCAGGCGGCTAGCAAGGGGGAAAGAGCGCGGGCCAAGAGACTTCCGACAATGCCTGAGAGAACGTCGCCCGAACCGCCGACAGCCAGGTTGGGTTCGGCAAATGGAGAGACGAACACTTGAGAGGATGGGCCGCCCGCCTGACAGATGACCGTGCCCGGGCCCTTGAGCACCGCAGCCGCGCCCAGGCGATTCGCCAGTTCCCGTACGGCTGCCAGGCGGTCCGCCTCCACTTCGGGGACGGTTTTCCCGAGGATGCGGGCTGCCTCTCCTGGGTGCGGCGTGATGACGGCGCCGGGCAGGGGGCTCGGATTCTCCGCCAGCCAGAACAGGGCGTCCGCGTCCAGAACGAATTTCGGCAGACCGGCATTGTCCGGGGTGCGTGCCGATTGTGGTTGGGCGCGGTTCTCCGCAAATGCGGGCGCCAAGGCTGACAGGAAACTGCTGGCTCCGGAGTCCCGCCCTATTCCTGGCCCCAGAACCACCGCATCGAACTGGGGCAGCCTTTCGATCAAGGTGGATGCCATGGCCGCGTTCCAGGATTCGCCTTCCCCCAGCGGCATGGTCATCACGTCGGGGTATCCGGACTTTAACGTGGGTTCGATGCCTCTGGGGCAGGCCACGGTGACCAGCCCGGACCCGGCCCTGAGCGCGCCCATGGCCGCGAGCACGGGAGCCCCGGTCAGGCCCGGCGAGCCGCCCACTATGAGCAACTTTCCTGCCGCTCCTTTGTGCATGGACGAATCAAACCCAGGCAGAAGCAGGGCCAGGCCGGGCGTGAGAAGATGATGGACCGGCGGCAGCTTTTCCCGGATGGAGCGCGGGATGCCGATCTGGCGCACCACCAACTCGCCGACGTAGGGCGAGGCCTGGGGCAGGCACAGCCCCAGCTTGGCCGCTTCGAAGCTCACGGTCATCTCCGCGATGACCGTGGATTGGGACGGGGCGCCGGAGAGACCGGACAGGCCCGACGGAATGTCCAGCGATAAGACGAAGGCTCTCTCGCCAAGCCTGTTCACCGTGTCGATGTGGGCGCGGTATTCGGGGCGCGGCTTCCCGGTGAGGCCGGTTCCCAAAAGGCCGTCCACCACGATGTCCGGGCAGTCGAGCTTGTCGGCTTCAGAGGGCGTCAGGAGCTTCACTTCAACCCCGGCGCGCTTGGCCAGGCGCAGGTGAAAGCCGGGCGCGCCGGTATAGGCCTTGCCCGGCCGGGTCAAAAAAAGCGTGACTTCCGCTCCTGCGTCCTGGAGGTGCCTGGACAGGGCAATGGCGTCGCCGCCGTTGTTTCCCGGCCCGGCGAAACAGATTGCGGTCTTGCCGCTCAAATCGCCGAGTTTGTCCTCAAGGGCGTGCAGGGCTTCGCGGCTGGCGTTCTCCATGAGAAGCTCAGTCTTCAAGCCCATGGCGGACGAGGCCTTGTCCCAGGCGTTCATTTCCGTTGGCGTGAGAAGCGGGGAAAACAGGAGAGTGTCTATCACAAAAAGCCTCCAGGGCTTTCGTTCAGCGATGCGTCATGAAATCTTTCGTTGGGTCCGCCCCTTTCATGGGGCTTCCAGAACCACCACGGCGGCGGCCACGTCGCGGCCGTGGGTCAGGCTCACATGGGTGTGCGTGACTCCCATGGCCATGGCCCGGTCCCGGGCGTGGCCGTAAAAGAGCACGCGCGGCTTGCCCATGGCGTCCGACACGACTTCGATGTCCTTGTACCAGATGCCGTCGCGAAATCCCGTGCCCAGGGCCTTGGCTCCGGCTTCCTTGGCCGCGAAGCGCGCGGCCAGATAGGGAACGGCCTTGGCGGGCATGGCTTCGCGCTCGGCCTGGGTCAATATCTTCTCCAGGAAACGCTCGCCATGGCGTTCATACACCGTGGCGATGCGGTCCAGTTCGGTAATGTCCATGCCCAAGCCGACTATCATAGTGCCTTTCCAATACTCTATCGCGCGCTTAAGATGCCAAACAGAACCCGGCGCCATAAAAGGGATTCCAAAGGAACGTGTCCCTTTGGCCGCCGGAGGCTTCCATTGCCACGGCATAATCTCGCCTGCATCAGCTTAGTCAACAAACCCCTGGATGATCCCAGTCATCTTCTCCACCGCTTCGGTGATGCCCGTGAGCACCGCGCGCGAGATGATGCTGTGGCCGATGGAGTATTCGCTCACGCCCGTCACCTTGGCGAAGGCCCAGATGTTGTCGTAATTGAGCCCGTGGCCCAGGTTCACCTTGAGCCCCAGGTCGCGCCCCAGGCGGATGCCATTAAGCACCTTGGCCAGCTCGCGTTCGCGGTCCTTGGGCGTTTTGGCGTCCGCATAGGCCCCGGTGTGTATCTCGATGTAATGCGTTCCAGCAGCCTTGGCAGCCTTGATCTGCTCGGGGTCGGCGTCGATGAACAGGCTGGAGCCGATCCCGGCGTCGTGCAGCGGGGCCAGGTAGTCCGCCAGCTCCTTTTCGCGGCCAACGCAGTTGAGGCCTCCCTCGGTGGTCAGTTCCTGGCGTTTTTCCGGCACCAGGCAGACCATGTCCGGGCGTATACCCAGGGCCAGGCGGTGCATTTCCTGGGTGGCAGCCATCTCCAGGTGCAGTCTGGTTTTTATGAGCTGGCGCAGGAGGGCAACGTCGCGGTCCTGTATGTGGCGGCGGTCTTCGCGAAGATGCACGATGATGGCCCTGGCCCCGGCGATCTCCGAGAGATGTGCGGCAGTGACCGGTTCCGGCTCCTGGCCAAGGCGAGCCTGGCGCAGGGTGGCGACATGGTCGATATTGACGGCCAATATTGGCATATGTGCGCTCCTTATAATCTGCCGGAAATGTAGCCTATATTTATTGTGCCTGCCAGATCAAAGCTCTGTGTTGACAAACTTCCCCGACGCTCGTATCGGATGCTGCCCCAATCGATGGGCCTTAACCTAAAAGAATGGAGATGCGCGGATTATGAACCTGTGCATAGTTGGAACTGGTTATGTCGGCCTCGTGAGCGCCGCATGTTTCGCCGAGATGGGTAACGACGTCTGCTGCGTGGATATCAACCCCAAAGTCGTGGAGAACCTCCGCAACGGCAAGGTCCACATCTACGAGCCCGGCCTTGACGAGATCGTCAAGCGCAACACCGAGCAGGGCCGCCTGAAGTTCACCACGTCCATTGCCGAAGGCATGGAAGGCGCGCTGTTCGTGTTCGTGTGCGTGGGCACCCCCTCCAAGGCCGACGGTTCCTGCGACCTGAGCTTCGTGTATCAGGTTGGCAAGGAAATCGGCCAGAACATGACCGACTACAAGATCGTGGTGGACAAATCCACCGTGCCCGTTGGCACTGCCGACAAGATGCGCTCCATCATCGGTGAGGAGCTCAAGAAGCGCGGCCTGGCCATCGAATATGACGTTGTCTCCAACCCCGAATTCCTGAAGGAAGGCGACGCGGTGAGCGACTTCTTGAAGCCCGACCGCGTTGTGGTGGGCACCGAGAACGTGCGCACCGCCGAGCTTCTGAAGGCCCTTTACGGTCCCTTCGCCCGCAGCCGCGACAAGGTCATCGTCATGAGCGTGCGCTCCGCCGAAATGACCAAGTACGCGGCCAACTGCATGCTGGCCACCAAGATCTCGTTCATCAACGAGGTCTCCAACATATGCGAGCGCGTGGGCGCCGACGTGCGCGACGTGCGCATGGGCATCGGCTCCGACAGCCGCATCGGCTACCAGTTCATCTATCCCGGCATGGGATACGGCGGCTCCTGCTTCCCCAAGGACGTGAAGGCGCTGATCGACACCTCCCGCCAGCACGATTTCGAGCCGCAGCTGCTGGCCTCCGTGGATGAGGTCAACAACCGCCAGAAGCACGTGCTTTCCGGCAAGATCAAGCGCTACTTCGAGCCCCAGGGCGGGCTCAAGGGCAAGACCCTTGCCATATGGGGTCTGGCTTTCAAGGCCAACACCGACGACGTGCGTGAAGCCGCCGCTTTCGAGCTCATTCGCGACGTGACCGCCCAGGGCATGAAGGTCCGCTGCTTCGACCCCGTGGCCGGCCCCAACACCCGCAAGGAGTTCGAGGGCAACGACCTGGTCGAGGTGGTGGAAGAGCAGTACGCCGTCCTGGAGGGCGCCAGCGCCCTGGCCGTGGTCACGGAGTGGAACCAGTTCCGCAACCCGGACTTCGACCGCATCAAGAAGACCCTGAAGGCCCCCCTGATCTTCGACGGCCGCAACCTGTACTCGCCGAGCCTTCTGGGCGAGATGGGCTTCGCCTACTTCTGCATCGGCCGCAGGGACCCGAAGTAACAAGAGTGATACGGGGCGCTGCCCCGAACCCCGCCGGGGGGAGACGCCTCCCCCCGGACCCCGGCAATAAATAAACGCAGCCCCGCCCACCGGTCTTCCGGTGAGCGGGGCTGCGTCATTTACGAATCAGCGATCGATCGCCAAGAGAGCGCGACAAACGCGAAGCGATAGAGGATTCCAAAGGAACGATAATTCCGCAGGACAGCGGAATTAGGCGCTGCATGCAGCGCCCGCAGGGCGAGGGCCAGGACGGCCCGAGTCAATCCCCTTTGGCCGCCGGAGGCATCATCAGCCCGCTGGTCTGATGCTTCCCCTCATCAGGACCACTTTTCCTGCTTGATCCTTTCCTGCTTGAACCGGTTCTCCTTCCAGCCCGGCTTTTCGGGCCATCCCAGACAGACGAACGCGAACGGCATGATCGTTTGCGGTATGCCAAGCAGCTCGCGGTATTTGGCCATGCGGCCTTCATCCGGGTAGGCCGCTGTCCAGACGCTTCCAAGGCCCAAGGCATTGGCGCAGAGGAGGATGTTCTGGGTGGCGGCGGAGCAGTCCAACGGCCAGGTTCCCTGAGCCTTGGCGATGCCGGGCTCCCCGCAGACAAGTATCCCGGCCGCGGCGCCAGCCGCCGGTCTGGAACCGGCCTCGGAAATTGCTTTGAGCGTGTCCTTGTTCGCGACCACCACAAAGTGCCAGGGTTGCTCGTTGTGGGCCGACGGCGCGGACATGGCCGCTTCAAGCAGCTGTTTCACGAGGTCGTCGTTGACGGGTTTCTCCAAAAACTTCCTGATGGACCGCCTGGTCTGGATGCATTCAATGGCGTCCATCCCTTTGACGCTCTGTCCGAAGGCCGCGTTCGCGGCAAGCACCGGGGCGGCCGCGGCCATGCCGAGAATGGTTCTGCGTTTGATGCTCATCTGAACCTCCATGACTTTGTTGCCAAACGAAGGGTAGAATCGATTGAAAAACAGGGCCACCGGCACGCATGAATGCTTGTGGACTCAGGCTCTCCAGTGACACCTCTCTAGGTGTCAACTTGATCCCTCGTCAAGAAATCCGGATAAATAAACCGCGATTCCTCTTGGCATGGAAGAAACTTTCACGGTAATGAGCTTCTATATCTCTAGGAACTAGGCTGTTGCGGCTCTTTTGCCGCCGGGAGGGACGATAATGTCGGACAAACGCAAGCGCAGCCGGGTGGACGCGGGATTCGAAGCGGTTTTGTCCTGTGGAGCAATAGAGAAGCATCCGGTGAAGGTAAAAAACGTAAGCCTGAAGGGGATGCTTTGCGAACACGCACCGGAGATTGCACGCCGCAAGGGATGCACTGTTACTATTACGCTTTCGGACACGGTTTCCTTCAGCATCGAGGTACGCATGGTCCGAAACGATGCCAAGGGGTTGGCGCTTGATTTCGTGGGCATGGACGAAACCGCGTTTTTTCACCTGAGAAATCTGGTTCGTTACCACTCCCAGGACCCGGATTCCATCGACAAGGAGCTTTCCGTCCCGGCTTTTATGACCCCTCACACCTAGAATCGTTTGTGCCCGGGGCCTTGGATCACGAGGTTCTCAAGGCTATTCCCAACTGCTCGCGTGGTGTCGCATGATTCGTTCGCCAGACTCTGGCGCGTGCATGCACCTGTGTTATTTAATCGCTCGCTAATGGGTTACGCCGTTGCCGTTTTGCGGATCTTTCACCGTCTGCTGCGGATGGAAATGGAGTTTCATCTCCTGCCCGGAGACCTGCTCCAAGACATAAGACCCCGAAAGCCCCAATTCCAGCCCCAGTTCCTCGGCCCTCGCGTAGAGGGTCAGCGCGGCCAAAGCGGCCTTGTCCGGCGAACAGTCGCGGTTGAAGCATAAGAGAAACAGGCCGTCTTCCTTGGAATCGATCACGAGGAACAAATTGTGTTCCACAAAGTAGATGTCGTCGAAGGCGTGGGTCGCCTTGAGGCCCAGGGGAGAGAGAAGGGAATTTATCGCTTCGAGGGATGATCCTGTCATTCTGCTTGTCCTTGATTTTTGGCCCGGCAAAGGGCTGAAAGGCGTCTTATCCTCAGGCGGTATGATTTGCAAAGCGTAGCGGGCGCAAAGAAAGGGCGAGGCTCGCAAGCCCCGCCCTTGATGACCTTCCCGGCCGGAAGTCCGCCTGGATTCGGTATTACGCCCGCAACGCCCGTGGACCTTTGAACACGATTTCCGCCCTGGCGGAACCATCATTTTGCATGGATACGCTTATGTCCACCGGTTCCTTGAAAAAGTCGGCCGCACCGCGCAAAATTCCTTCGTAGTACTCTGCGTAGCCGCGTTTCGAATGGTAGGTCATCACCAGCGTGTTGCCCTTGTCCTCGTATGTGAAGCGCGGCGGTTGGATGCCAGGAAAATCCTTGGTCAGGCGGGCATGGGTGTCGTTCATGGTCAAATAGAATTCCTTGAGCCCGCTGGCCTTGAAGTAGCGCTTATACATTTTGTTGAACTGGGGAACTGTGTACCGTCCCAACCCGACGAAGATGTCCTTCTGGTTTTTTCCTGTTTTTTTCGAAACTATTTCAGCCATTTGTCTGAGAACCTGGTCGGGGTAGCTTTGCCCTGGCAGGAAGGTCGGGTTGCCGATCTCCGCCTGGACGGCTTGGTGGACATTGGCCCCGAACTCCATCCGGATGTACTCACTCATTAGTTTCGGGAGCACGCCCTTCATGTCTCCGCCCGATACCCGCATCTTGCTCAGGTCGGTCTTGCTGCCGGAAAACTGCTGGGAGAGCGTCAAAAGTTCCTGGGAGAGCTGGGCCAGGTCCCTGGTGGCCTGGGCAGTCTGCACGGCGGCCTCTTCGGATTCGGCCGCCACGTTGGCGATGTCCTCGATGCTGCGGTTGATCTCTTCGGCCGCTGCGGACTGCTCTTCGGCCGCCGTGGCGATCTGCATCACCTGGCTGGTCATGTCCTGAATGCGGTTGGTGATCTCTTCGAGAGCTTCGCCTGTCTTGGCTGTGGAGACGGTGCTTGATTCGACGTACTGTTCGGTTTCCTGCATGGACGCCACGCATTGGCGCGAGCCGTCCTGAATCTGCAGTATGGAGTTTTCGACTTCCTTGGTGGCGGTCATGGTTTTTTCGGCCAGCTTGCGCACTTCATCGGCGACCACCGCGAAGCCCCGGCCCGCCTCGCCCGCACGAGCGGCTTCGATGGCCGCGTTCAAGGCGAGAAGGTTCGTCTGGTCCGCAATATCGTTGATGACGCTTATTATCCGGCCTATCTCGGCGGCCTGCCCATCCAGGGTCGAGAGCACCTGTCCGAGCTTGCGGGTGGAGTTGGCCACGAGATTGATCCCTTCCACAGCGTCGTGAACCTGCTGCGCTCCGGTAGCGGCGGCCTGGTTGGCCACGGTGGCGGCTTCGGAGGAGGTGGAAGCGTTCTTGGCCACCTCCATGACGGTGGAAGTCATCTCCTCCATGGCAGTGGCCACGGTTTCGGACTGGCTCTTCTGCTGCATCGCCCCTCTGGCCTGTTCGTCGGCAGTGGCGGAAAGCTCTTCGGAGGCGGAAGCCACGCGCTGGGCCAGGCCGTTCACCTCTTCGCCGATTTGGATCATCTTTTGGCCGTTTTCCTCAATGTGCCTTTGCTGCTTCTTCGTTTCGGTGAGGTCGACCATGGACATGACCGCGCCAAGGGCTTCTCCGTTGCTGCTCCGGATGGCGTCGATATACGCCCAGATTTCCATTTCCCTGCCGTCCCAAAGTGTTATCGAATGCTCATCGACGGACTTCACTCCCTGGCGCATCACCTTTTCGGTTATGGATTCCCCCTCGCGGTTGTAGAACGCCTGACCCACGGTCTTGCCGACGACGTCCTTTTCGGATTTCTTGAGGAGTTCGAGGAGCGAATTGCTGACGTGCGTGATAACGCCTTTCAGGTCGCACATGAGAAACGGCGTTCCCAGGGAGTGGACGGCGCCCCGGTAGAATTCCCGGCGGCGCATGTTGAATTCGACAACCTCTGAGATGAGGGCGGGCAGGGGCCCTTGCTGCGCCCAGCTGGTTACTTCGTCCAGAAGAAACTCGCGTTTCTTCGCATTGAGAAGTTCAAATCCAGACTGGAGCACGTCTAGGGGCTTCTGGATCTGGATGGAAAGAAACCAGGAGGCTGCGAGTCCAATGGCCGCCATGGCTGCCGCAACGTAGACGTTGCCCGCGAGGTAAGCCGCAACTATCAGTACGCACAGCCCAATTCCCAGAAAGAGTATCTTCGTGCCTGCCTTCATTGCGGAAGTCCTTTTGTTCGTCGCCCGTTCAGATACATCCGCTGAACAGAGCGAATTCCATTTGAGCGCACACCACCGGCCACGGTTTGAGGCCCCCCCGGTTCAGTCCGTGATGTCTGGCCAGCCAGGCGTTCCCCGCTGCCTCGAAGCGGACGCGGCAATTTGCCCCGACTCCGCGATGCATCAATAGCGTCATTTTCCATAGAAACACAAGGACTCAGGGCAATTACATTTCGTGATCACCTTTTTTGCATCGAGGTCATTGGGAAACGTTTTGAGGAGAAAACAGACCTCCGGGGCTTGTGAGGGAAACCCGGAACGAACTGAGGGCATGCGGCGGGTGCGGGTGGTTCATATTGATTCAATATAAGGAATGATTACGGTTTGTTGCGGATGTTTTTCCAGTTCCCCTACCTTGCCGAGGCTGTCATTGTGTCAGATGGTCGATAAAAGTATATTATAGCATTCTCAGGCGCGACCCCACGCTGGACAGCAGGGCCTCAAAAAGGGCAAGAATGGTTGCATCCGCCCCATACAGCTCGCGGGAGGGCCTGGTTGCAGGTGCCGCCTTCCGACGAGCAGAAACTCAAGGTACGAATTCACGGCGGATGTGCTGGGAATGTGACTGGTTCTTCATCAGTGGCATTGTGTGGTCATCCGAACCTTGTGCGGGTGTTTAGGGACACGGCATGATCAAACGTTGGGCTTCCGGTCTTAAGATATCCACCAAGATAGTCGTGGCTTCCCTTATCGGAGTCGTCTTCTTCCTGGCGGGCTTTCTCGTGATGCTCCTGCCGCGCATTGAGGAATTCTCGTACTCCGAACGGCGTTACTTCCTCAAGGAACGGACCGCGGCGATCATGAATCTCTTCCATCAGTACCAGTCGGAGATCGAGGCTGGTGAACTGACCCTGGCGGAGGCTCAGCGCCGGGCCATCCGAAGGATCAGGGGCATCGTTCTCAGCAATGACGAGTATTTTTGGATTATGGACACCACCCGTCCCATTCCCAAAATGATCATGCATCCGGTGATGCCGGCTTATGAAGGAATGATTCTCGACGCGCCGGCCTTCTACAGCGCAACGGCCAAGCGATTCGGCAACGCGGATCCCCCTGAAAAGCTCGACAAGGTCAACCTTGCCCAGGCCATGCTGGAGGAATGCCTCGAGAACGGCAGCGGGTACGTATCTTACGTATGGCCCAAACCCATAAAGGAGGGGGGGTACACCGAGAAGCTTTATCAGAAAGAATCGTATGTGGTCCTGTTCAAGCCGTGGGGGTGGATAATCGGCACCGGCGACTACAACGACGACATACAGGCTGTGATTGCTCAATTGCGCAACGCCGCTTTCGTCTACCTGGGGCTCGTTACCCTTTTGGCAGTGTCCGTGGCCATCGCCATGGCTTCCTCCATCACCCGCCCATTGTACCGTTTGATGGCAGCAACCAAGTCCATTGCCGAGGGTGATCTCGACACTCGCGCCGGCATCACGGGCGTAGCCGACGAGTTGGCACAGCTCTCGAACAATTTCGACCACATGACTCTCAAGCTCCGCCAGCGCGATGAAGAACGTCGCGCAGCCGAGGCGGCATTGGGGGCGAGTGAGAAAAAATTCCGGACAATGATCGAGCACACCCGGGAACTCTTCGGCCTGCTTACCCCGGAGGGCTTCGTTGTTCAGGCGAATCCGGCGGCCCTCGCGGTTGCGGGCGTAAGCCTGAAGGACGTGGCCGGGAAGCCTTTTTGGGACACTCCCTGGTGGAACGATGATCCCAAAAAGCAGTTGGAACTCAAACAGGCTCTGGATCAGGCCAGAAAAACAGGTCTGGAATGTTTTGAAACATACCACACAAGCAGGAATGGCCAGAGAGTCCGCATTGATTTTTCTGTTCAGGCCGTGACCAATGACAACGGCGATGTTATTATGTTTATTGCTGAAGGAAGAGACATTACAGAGCGGCATGAGATGGAGTCGCAGCTTCGTCATATGGCCCTGCATGACCCATTGACCGGGTTGGCTAACAGAACATTGCTGCGCGATAGAATTGGTCAGGCCATAATGTCGTCGTCTCGTGAGTCGAGTTATAGTTTTGCGGTGTTGTTTATTGATTTGGACAGGTTTAAAATAGTCAATGATAGTCTTGGTCATAGTGTCGGGGATGATATTTTAAAAGAAGTGGCGGGCCGTTTCAAATCCGTTTTACGGTCCGGGGATACCCTTGCGCGGTACGGCGGCGACGAATTCGTTGCGGTTATCAAGGGCATTCAGATGGCACGCGAAGCTGTTCGCTTGGCACGCAGGCTCGTGAATGTGTTGGAAGCGCCTTTCCATGCGGGAAATTCGCTCGTATCCCTCCGGGCGTCGATCGGAATTGAACTCAACCCGCCTGAAAATGCGACGCCTGATGAACTTATACGAAACGCGAACCTGGCCATGCACAATGCCAAGCAGCTCCGAAAGGGCGGGCCAAAAGTTTTTACAGCCCGTCTTCTCGAAAGCATACAGTCCATTCGGATCATGGAACAGGAACTCCCGGCGGCATTGGAGAATGGACAGCTCCACCTGGTTTTCCAGCCCATAGTGGATCTGTCTCACAGCCGGGATGCTTCCGGCTTTGAAGCCCTGTGCCGCTGGAACCATCCGGAAAACGGCAGCATCCCGCCCATGAATTTTATTCACATGGCCGAGGAGACAGGGTTTATAGTGAAATTGGGCGAGTGGGTCCTTGATAAGGCTTGCCGGACCCTGGCTGACTGGAACCGGTTGGTGCCCGCTTCCAGGGATGTTTTCATTTCGGTCAACGTGTCCCCCAGGCAGCTGAAAACCGTCGGGTTTTTCGGGATGGTGCGCAGGACGCTCGATAAATATGGTCTGAAGCCGGGGCAGCTCCATCTGGAAATCACCGAGACGGTCATCATGGATGCCTTGCCGAAGACCATCGAGCAGCTGACAGAACTGGCGGAATTTGGCGTGCGCCTGTCCATCGACGACTTCGGCACCGGGTATTCCAATCTCGCGCTTCTCACGAAACTACCGGTCTCAAATCTGAAGATCGATCTCTCCATAATAAGCGGCTTGAATCAAAATGAGGCCAATCTGGCAGTGGTGCGAACCATCGTGAACATGGCCAGGGCCCTGGAACTCAATGTGGTGGCCGAAGGCGTGGAGTCGGAACTCCAGCGGGAGGTGCTCGTTTCCCTCGGCTGCTTCATGCAGCAGGGATACCTGCATTCCCGCCCGCTCTCCGAGGAGGGAGCCTTGGCAGTCTTGACCGGACAGTATCTGATCAAAGAGACTGCCTGAGCGGCCCTCACGACGTTCCCCCCCAACTGCTCGGCGCGACAGCGGCGTTCACCCGAGGGGCGTGTGTTTGGGGCTCTTCACAGCCAGACGATCCCGGGAGGCCGAACGTGTCCGAACCAGAAACCACCACAGCACCGGCTGCCAAAAGCTGGAAACAGCGCCTGGGCATTGCGCTCGTGGTCTACAGTTTCATACCCATCTGCACTGTCGAATTGCTCGCCTTCCTGGACGTTTCCCCAACCTTCGCGGTGACCTTCGGGGCCATCTATCTGGCTTCGGGCGAAATCGCCTTTCTCGCCGCCGTGGCGCTTCTTGGCAAACAATTCGTCATAACCATCAAAGACAAGGTGAAAGGCTTCTTTTTCAGGCCCAAGGAGCCGGGCAGACCAAAGCCCATAAGCCGGTTGCGCCATGGTATCGGCGTGGCTCTCTTTTTTTTCAGCATCGTGCCGTATTACGCCACCATGGGGATTCTCTTTTTGGCGCATCCCAAGGAACCCGATCTGCAAGCGATTCTGTATCTGCTGCTGGCCGGGGAGGCGCTCTTTTTCGTGAGTCTCTTCATTCTCGGCGAAGAGTTCTGGGCGCGCCTGAAAAGGCTTTTCGAATGGCCGGGGAAGGAAGCGGTTTGAAATACTCCCTGGTGGAGCGGCAGAGAAACACATGTTGCTTCTTGGACGGGACGGTCTTTGATCCGCTGCCGGAAAGCCTGTCGGAAACCTCCACGCATTGTCCGCACGTCTGCGGGACGCGACCACGCACCCTCCAACGTTAAACTCCGCGCTCATTCCCGCCTGCGAGAACAGGCGCCTGGCCTCTCGCAATTGGCAAGCAACCCGCGAAACGCTACAAACCGACTTTAAGCAAAAATGTGTTCTCTCTCAGGATGGTCTGCGGCCTGTCCGGCATGCATGGGCCGAGAGATCAAGGAAACCACGCAGTGATTGAAAACTATTGCCTTAAAATCGCTGGAGAAATGTCCCTGTCTGAGTCCCAGGTGACGGCTGTGGCCAGCCTGGTGTCCGACGGGGCCACCGTCCCCTTTATCGCCCGCTACCGCAAGGAGGCGACGGGTTCCCTGGACGAAGTGGCCGTGGCCGCCATCCGCGACCGCCTGGAGGAACTGGCCGAGCTGGACAAGCGCCGCGAGGCCATCCTGTCCTCTTTGGAGGAGCGCGGGCTTCTCACAGCCGAATTGAAAACGGCTGTGGAGAAAGCCCAGGACAAGGCCAGGCTGGAAGACGTGTACCTGCCGTACCGGCCCAAGCGGCGCACCCGGGCCTTGATGGCCCGGGAACGGGGGCTGGAGCCCTTGGCCAGGGCGCTCATGGCCCAGCAGGGCCGTGATCCCCAAGTACTGGCTCGGCCTTTTGTGAACCCGGACAAGGGAGTCCCTGATGTGGAAAGCGCCCTGGCCGGGGCCCGCGACATCCTGGCCGAGAACATGGCCGAGGAGCCCCGCCTGCGTGCGGCCGTGCGTGACCTGTATTTCCGGCGCGGCAGGTTCGTGTCCAAGGTGGCCAAGGGCAAGGAGGAGGCCGGAGCGACCTTCCGCGACTGGTTTAACTGGGATGAGCCGTTGCGGTCGATTCCGGGCCATCGTGTTCTGGCGATGTTTCGGGGAGAGGCCGAGGGCTTTTTGTCGCTGAGTTTGCACCCGCCCGAGGACGAAATCATCGAGCTGGCCCGCAGCTCGCCGGTGTGCGGCGTGCGGGGTAGGGGGCCTGACGCGCAAGAGGTTGAGGCCGCACTGGTGGACGGTTGCAAGCGCCTGCTGGCGCCGTCGCTTGAGAGCGAGGTCCGGGCCGAGGTGAAGGCCAGGGCGGACGGCGAGGCCATCCGCGTCTTTGCCTCCAATCTGCGCGGGTTGCTCCTGGCGCCGCCCCTGGGCCAGAAACGTGTGCTGGCCCTGGATCCGGGCTTTCGCACCGGGGCCAAGCTGACCGTGCTGGACGCACAGGGGGGCCTGTTGCACCACGACACCATCCATCCCACCGGCTCGGCCGGCCAGCGGGAGGCTTCGGCCACAACCATCAAGGAACTCTGCGCCCGGTTCCAGGTCCAGGCCATCGCCATAGGCAACGGCACGGCCGGACGGGAGACCGAGGCCTTTGTGCGCGGGCTTGGTCTTCTCCTACCCGTGGTTCTGGTGAACGAGGCCGGAGCGTCGATCTACTCCGCGTCGGACGTGGCGCGGCGGGAATTCCCGGATCTGGACCTGACCGTGCGCGGCTCCGTGAGCATCGGCCGCAGGCTCATGGATCCCCTGGCCGAACTGGTCAAGCTTGACCCCAAATCGATAGGCGTTGGCCAGTACCAGCACGATGTGGACCAGGCCGGGCTGCGCCGGGCCCTGGACGACGTGGTCATGAGCTGCGTGAACGCCGTGGGCGTGGATGTGAACACGGCCAGCCAGGAACTTTTGACCTTCGTGTCCGGGCTGGGTCCGGCTCTGGCAAAGTCCGTGGTGGAGCATCGAGCTGAGCACGGCCCTTTTGCGAGCAGGGACTCCTTGCGCACGGTCAAGCGCTTGGGGCCGAAGGCGTTCGAGCAGGCGGCGGGTTTTCTGCGGGTTCGAGGCGAGGAACCGCTGGACCAAAGCGCCGTGCATCCGGAACGCTACGCCCTTGTGCGGCGCATGGCCCGCGATGTTGGATGCACCGTGAGTGAGCTCCTGTCCGACCCGTCCGCCAGGGCCAAGGTCCGACTTGAGGGGTATGTTTCCGAGGACATCGGCATGCCCACTCTCACGGACATCATGGCGGAACTCGAGAAGCCCGGCCGGGACCCCCGGGAAGGGTTCAGCGCCTTCGCCTTTGCCGAGGGGGTGAACAAGATAGAGGACCTGACCCCCGGCATGGAGCTGCCAGGCATAGTCACCAATGTGACCAAGTTCGGCGCCTTCGTGGACGTCGGCGTGCACCGGGACGGCATGGTGCACGTGAGCCAGCTGGCGGACCGCTTCGTGGCCGACCCGGCGGAGGTGGTGTCCGTAGGCCGGGAGGTGCTGGTGCGGGTGGTGGATGTTGACCTGCAGCGCGGCCGCATCGGGCTCAGCATGCGCGGGCTTTCCACAGGCCGGAAACCGGCCTGATGGGGATGGCCTGCCAGTGGGCTGTCTCAGTCGGGAATGAGGCAAAAGGCAACACCAGATATCCAGCACAGATGATCAAATTACTGCGTCTATTTCGCTGACCGGGGATTGCCGTTGGCAAAACAAGTCAGGAGCGTTTTTCGGGCCTTCGCTGCAAGGAGTTGATTGATGGATTCACCGATTCCCAGGGCCCCCGCAGGCGCTTGAGGTCAACAATCTCCGCTCTTGAGTTGGACGACCTATAACCCTCCAGCCTCATAAATAAAAAGCCCTGGAACCGGGGTGAACCGGTTCCAGGGCTTCTCTGCGCTCAGCGGCCTTTGAGCTTGCCAAACAAAGCAGTCAGCTTGGCCGAGTACATTTCTTCGATCTGGCCGGAGAACTCCGCAAGCGGCTTCACCGGCACAGTGTCCTCCACATCCTCAAACGACATTCCAGACTGAAACAAGAGCTTCGCGCTTCCGGCGATCATCGCCTCCAGGCCGGTATCGACCTCCAGCGGGGAAAGCCCGAAGCTTTGCCCGAGTTCCCGCAGCTTCTGCCACTGGAACCAGAAGTATGTCGGTCCCATGGCTGTAAGAATCGCATAGGCCTCAAGCTTTGCCTCATCCACTTCCGGGTGCTGACCAAAGACGTCAAACAGGCCCATGAGCGCTTCCCGCTGATCCCTGGGAACCTCCGGCGCAAAAGCGACAGGGTTGTAGCCCAGGTTCATCAGGGAAGGAGCGTTGGGGATCATGCGGACGATCCGCTGGTGGCCGCCCGCGAGTTCGCTGAGTTTGGCGAAGCCGAGCACCGGCGCGAGCGATACGAGGGCGGACTGCTCCCTTAAAACCGGAATCAGGCCGGGGAGAACTTCCTTGAACAGGGGCGGATGCAGGGCGACGAAGACTATTTCCCGGCTCGCCGGTTTCTGATTGTCGTCGCAAATGATTATTGACGGGAACCGCTCCGCGAGGCCCTCGCGCACGGTCTGGCTCGGATCGCTGATGCAGAGTCCGTCGAGCGTCATTCCTTGGCGGGCCATCGCCTCCAGGAGTATCGTGGTGACCCGGCCGCCTCCGATGAAGCCGATATCCTTTGCTTTCATGGCGTTCTTCCTTTCCGTCCGAGCTCTCTTCTTACGACCCAGTGCAGGCAGGGCTGGATGAACAGGAACACGGAGTTGCGCTGGTGTTTTCATTGACCCCGGGAACGAACTCCCCAAATGAGGCCCGAGAGTGCTCGTCCATGTCGGACCTGGCGCGGTTCGCCGCCATGCAGCCGATTTCCCGGGCGCGGGCGACCTCGCGCGGGTCTATGCCGAGTTCGAGACAACGGCCCAAGGCGACGTCAAGGCACGGCCTGCATCCAGCGGCCATGGCCGCGCCTATGAGAACGAGCGTTTCCTGAGAATTGAGAGCGGACATCGTGTACCTCCAAATAGTGTTTGGAAGCATTGACGAGAGAGGAGAGTTAAAAGGTACACTTGGCTGTGAAGACCTTGGAGCTGGTCCCCGGAAACAGAACTCCGGTCAGGCAGGATGCACTTCAAGAACCAGAGCGTGAACAAATGGGACTAGAAGCCGTCACCCTGCCTGCGATCACAGGAGAGCTGGCCAAGATCGTCTCGGTAGAATTGGCATGCCTGCTCAAGAGATAGGCGAAGTCGGCCCCTGGCTCGGTGGAGACGGATTTTGGCCGCCTCCAGGCTAAGCCCCAGCCGGGCGGCGACTTCGGCGGGCGTGAACCCTTCAAGGTCCGACAGGATCAGGACAGTACGGTAGTTGGCGGGAAGCTTCTCGACTACTTCGCGGATGCAGACATTCATTTCGTTTCTGATGGCTTGGTGCTCGCTGTTGGAGGGCCGTTCAGCGAGAACCGAAGCGTCGGGTTCGCTCACCTCTTCGAGGGATGCGTCCCGGCGGCGGAAAGCAGGACTGCGCAGCAGATCGACCGCCACGTTCGTCGCAATGCGGTACAGCCAGGTGGCCATGGACGAGTCACCCCTGAATTCCGACAGGGACCTGTTGGCCCGTTCGAAAACCACCTGCGTCATGTCCTCGGCATCCACCTCCCCCACCATGCGGCGTAGAAAACGCAGGATGCCCGGCCTGTATTGGTCATGCAGGGTCTGAAAATCGGGTTGTTCAGACATGTTCATTCCTCCTGGCGGTTCCGGTCCCTATCAGCGGCTCAACCCTCGGGCAAGCGTTTCAAGATTTACGAATAATTCACGCCAAGGGTGTACCTTTCGACGACGGCGTACGTCTTTAAGGGCAAAATCAATTTGGAGGATTTAGTCATGAGTTTTTCTGAAAACAAGTCCACACCTGAGAATCTGGCTGTGCGCAATAAGGAATTCGAAACCGTCTTCATCCGCAAACCGAACGGAGTCTGCCAGCTTTGTGAGGATTATTCCGCCCGTGAGTCGGTCAAGCCTGTGGCCATCATGTGCTGCGAAGGCTCATGCCTACGGGGCGAGATCGCTCGACAGGCGTCCAACATCCTGTGCCATTCGCTGCTCAGGGACAAGACAGTGCGGGTATGCCTCGGCGGGGCGTTCACCAAGGACAACGGACAGCGCAACCTGGTCCGCAACGCACCCCAGGTTGTCGCCATGGAGGGGTGCTTCCTGAAGTGCGCCACCCGCATGATGCAGGGGGTGCTGGAAGGGCTGGAACCCGACGTGGTCATCACGGATTCCCTCATCGATTTCGACCGGCAGCTCTTCAGCGTGGACGAAATGCCCGAGGTAGAGATCATGAGGCTTGCCCTCGACGTGGCCGAGCAGATGGCCGCCCGGCTTGGGGAACCGAAATCGGTCAGGACTGCTGGCGAGGCGTGCTGCGCCTGTTCCTCTTAGACCGGTGAAACACAGTCCTATTTACATACTGAACGGGGGGGAGTTGGCCCCCCCATTGTTGAAAGGAGTTTACAATGTGCTTCTTGAATTACAACGGGTTAGGTGTGTGGTTTATACCCATCGTTATGATCGGTATGATAGTTCTTATGGCTTTATTTATGCAACTGTTCATGCGGTTCAGAATGGGACATTGTTGCGGATGGCCGCTTTTTAAAGGACAACAACATGCAGATGAAGATGCTCTGTCCATTGTTAAGCGACGTTACGCCAATGGCGAGATAAGCAAGGAAGACTTCGATAAGATCAAAAGTAATCTTTCCTGAAACGCTTCTGCCGTAGCGGATGATCAAAGTGCGCAGTCGCTGAAAGGTGGTTGCGCACTTTGTATTAGCTTTTTCTGGTTTGGAGTTGCCCACCGAAAACGCGGCTATCAATTGACCAAAACGGACGAAGGCGGACCTTGCGGCCCGCCTTTTTCCTTAAATTCCTGGGGGATGTAGACTTTGTTGGACTGTACTGGAAGTCCTGTTGGTGGGGCGGGGGGAGTCGAATTTATGTCTTATTAACTGTTTTAATTTGTAAAATATTAAGAATTATTTTTTGTACTCACAATCTTACTCACAGCATGGTTGTCTTAGCCAGAAGGAAGACATCAGGTGAGAATTGTTCACAACCCTTCCAAATGCCCTTTATGAAACTGCCAGTCGGTTATATCTTCTGAGTCAAGTCTCTATTCTGGATAATCTTCTGTTTCTCCGAGTAATTATCCTCGGCTGCCTTCGGGGGTCAATGCCTCCAATGGTGACCGTCTAGTGTTGTCTACTAGCTGCGACCGGCCTTCACCTTTTCCTTCCTCTCGCGTAGTGTGTCATGTGATTACTCCGAGACTACCGTCCCCTTCTGCGCGTACGAATGCTTGCTAGGGATCTCTCTATGCACATGTATGCCTGAAAAGTCGGCTGATTGAGACCTAGTTCTAAAATTGTTGACAGGGTTTTTCGAGTAACTTACAAAATAATAATAGTTAATCACGTAATGAATAATATATGTAAGTGATGTGTGTCTATAATTATTGCGAGTGAGAGGTTTTTGATGAGCCTTTTGTTTAGTAAAAGGAATGTCAGGGCGCTTACAGCAGGACAAATTAAGGAGAGCAAGAGCGCGTGGAAAATACTCGGCGGAGAGAGAAGGAAAATAAAACTCATATTGAAAAATGCGCGACAAGATAATAGCAAAACTACATATAATCCTGCGAGGAGATGTGTCAATCTAGGCGCAGATGCATTTCCTTCTTCAACGCCATCATGTCATTTTTCGGGGATGAGTCTTCTGGCTTGTTTAGCCCACGAATTGGCACATGCAGAAAGACATAAAGTCGGAATTAAAAGGCCTTTTGAGGGGGATGGATCATATATAGAAGAGGTGGAGGCAAGTCTTCATGCCTCGTTATCTCCAGCACTTGCTGAACATGATAGACTAAATTTAATATGCTATGCTCGTAGTATATTGAATAAGCACTGGGAGAGCAAATGTTAATCGATACGACTGGTTTAATTGCACTAGGGGTGTGTGAAGTGCAGACAAAACAATGTGAAGCAAAAAAACTATCATCTATTACTGCAGTGTTGGGACCAGGTCGTCAACAAATCAACGTTTGTGGCGCATGTCTAGAAGCAAAGATTCGTTCTGGAGAATGGGAAGTCGAAGGTGCAGCGACTCAAAAAATGCGCAGGCGAGCCGATATTGCAATTTTGATTAATAAGAGTATTAAAGCTGTATTTGAAGTTAAGGCAATAAGTAGTAGTAAGTATGGCACAAATAAATTATACGCATTCTTAAATGATATTAAAAAGAAAAGAGAAGTTGACTACCTTGTGTATATATTTATTGACAAGATATGTTTTAATAAAGTTAGCAATAAAATATCAATTTCGTCAACAAAGCTGGATCATGAGTGTAATTGGATATATACAAAAGACATTCTTGATTCGTATTTTAAGAAACTTCATATAAATTATAGAAAAGATAACAAGGTCGAGATGCATGCGGATCTTCAGAATGCCTTCATTCTGTGGCTTAACGATATTAAGGATAAGCGTACAACAATCCCGCACGATATTGTGGATGATGATTTTCTAAATATTGTTGAAAAGGGAGAAATTGTCAGGGAAGCGCTTCTATAGCCTGGCGTAGGGGGCGCCTGGACACTAATGGATCACTGGCATTTATCTTTATTGTCTGCGTCGGCCTCACGTCTTCGCGTTCCATTGTTTCTTGCCACGAATAATCATCGGCCCGTCTCGCGTGAGAATGGCCGGACGGATGGGCGTGGTGCGAACACCCGGCAGGTCGTATTTCACCAGGCACCTTTGTACCGATCTACAAACTCTCTCTTTTTTGTCGGCCAAGTACCATACCCCTTGAGGCGTATGTTGAACCCTTTAGACGTTTCAACTATGTCATAAACTAAATATAAATCTGGACTGTTCGGATGCATATATACATGGTTACCTCTAACAATTTCAGATGGTAAAACGCGGTTTACAACTACTCGAGTCTCGCCTGGTTTATTGATTCTGATATTATCAAACTCTTTGTCTGAAAATATGTCTAAAACACTTCCGCAGTCGCATTTCCAAGCACGAGTTGAAGCAGTTTCTCTACTAGGTTGATTTCCGCAAGAAGGACACGTAAAACGTTTGTCGGCACCATATAGCATCATTATAAATCATCCTCATGTCTTAGTCTTGCCTTCGAAATATCCATCCTAATACTAGTGTTATGGTTTGAATGATTTTCCAAGGTTTTTGAATAATTGATCTCCAAGAAGATTATGATGTTGTAACGCCTTTCGTACCTCCAACAGGTCATTAAGCGTCCGCTGACTACAAATCGTAGCGATGAATTGTCTGATAGAATCTTTGAATTCTTGAAGCTCTTTTTCTCCAATTATTCTAGTGTCGGGATTTAGGCTAGCAGCATACTCTGGTGATTTAGACTTATGAATCATAATGGGTACTGAGCGACATGTTTTGTCGTAATTTGAGTTAAACCACACAACAGATCCATTTAACTGGTTACAGTCGTGCTTATTAATTTTATCTGTAATCGCTCCATTCTTACATTCAATTATAAAGTATTTTAGACCACCAAGGCTCCATAAGATGTCTGGTCCTTTGCCAAATTCACTTTCAGGTCGTTGACTAGTAAATCCTAGAAACATGGCAATTCTTTTTATTGCAGCTTCAAAAGCGTTCGCTGTGTCTGGCTTAAAAATTAAAAGCTCAAGAATGCCATCAATGTCAATAACAATTGCATTCGGATCTTTGTAGTTACCTTTAAAAAAGTCAACAGCGTTTTGAGCTTGATCAATATCTGTTGAAGTGAGCTTGTGGTATGATATCCCGGCCAATGGCTTCAATATCCTGTTGTTGTATGAAGAACCAGACATTAATATCTTTTGAGCCTCAAGCTGGTCAAAGAAATTAACGTACTCTGCCATGCACTGCTTTAAGTATCCCTTGAGTTTATTCCCACTAGTCTGGTTCACGAGTGTATTAATAAGTTCTGCAGCTTCTTGATATTTTCCACAAAGAGCTGCGTCGTATGCTTGTCGTTGCGTTAAAGCGTACGGATCAATCCCGGGAGAATCTTCATATTTTAATGTAGCCATTGCACCCTTACTAGCTCTAATCCATTTTTCATCCCTCGTAAGGCAGAGTTTCATCACGTCAAGGAGTTCCTTGCTCCCTTTCCCTTTTATCTGTTCCGATAGTCTTTCCGATAGAGTTAATTGAGCCTTTGTGCCAGGGGAGAATTTCTGGAATGCATTTGTAGAGTATAATTTACTTGCCAAATCTTTGCCCATGAGTAAAACAACACAATGATCATCATTTGAACGTACACCACGTCCCATTCCTTGCTCAATCTTTTGAATGATCTGACTGGACGTCTTCTCGCCTCCAAGCAAAACCCCCTGATTAATTTTGTCGATCATCCTTCGAACATCGGGAAGTCCATCGATTACTAAAAGTCTGCAAGCTTTCTTGGGCAAATCAATTCCATCGTAACGGTTTACCATGATCACTAAGCCGACATGGCTTGATTTAAGTTTTGCTATGCCATCAGGAATGTTGTTCTTATCTAACACAACATCTGAGACGTCTCCCCAGTATCTAGCCCTATTTACAGATGGAACAATGACGACAACATTAAGGCGTTTAGAAACAAATTTACATATCATTTTTATGTCGTCATTGTTAATTTCTGTATTTATCATTTGTGGGACAAGAATCATCCGGTCGCCAATGTCGCCAGCACTATCCGGAACGATCGCCTGCGGAACGTGGCCAGCAACATCAAAATGACTGGCCAATATGCTATCGTCTGCCAGTGTCGCAGTCATAAATATTCTACGTGAAGCGTTTGATATGCTAGGAATCATTTGAATTGGTATAAAAAAAGGGGAGATTTCGATATTTCTAGACCCAACAACACATCTACATAATTTGAATGACTCCTTAATCAAGGGCCACGTATACTTAATCGCGTCATCTTCCTTATGTGCAATTATTGCCTTTGAAACATCCCCGGTTTTTGATTGCCAATCCCAGAACGGGACTTGTAAATATGCATTTGGGTCTTCAGCTTCAATCTCAATGGCCTTTGACTCGCACTGCCTGCGAAGTCCATCCTTGAAAATATCATATATACTGGCATATACTTCACTTGATCTGGGAATATTTAGTGTAAATTGATCTTCTATTGTGTCTAAACACGCATGGGCATCATCAATAAGTAATGATCCAATGCTGATTTTTTCACCATCGTCTCCCACACCGAATACAGATAGTCCGTTTACTAGTTTAAATATATTAGCTATAAGTATTGCTTTTCCGGATGAGAACCTTTGAGAATGAGCATCTGTAGTGACTTCTATTCCAAGATCTTTAGCTTCATCTGTAATTTGTTGAATAAGATAATTGTCAGGTGCAATATATACAGCTGGAGATTTCCCCTCGTTGAGGCAGCTTTTTAATATCAAAAGTCCAACAACAGTTTTACCACTTCCAGTATTCATTTTGATGATTAAATCTGAGTTGTCCTTACTTTCATACCACCTATTCCACACCTGTGACTGCACATCTCTTGGGTACTGAAACTTATCTTCATTTTTATTTGGCAAGGCATTAAAAATTTCTCTTGGAGACAAAACTGTGTCTGAAGTGTTTTCGCTGCCTAGTCTACTGAAATCAATTATCATTGTGTTCCTACCTTTTTGCGTGTGCCAATCAGTGCGCTTAAAAAGTCAGATGTAGTTTCACCCTTTGAGTTGAGATCAATGCATAGCCTGAATCCAAATATAGACTATTCCAGGCATTGGCTCACGCACAACCCTGTTTCTACGATTCCACGATATGGCTGTGCCAAAATTTCCGTGTCGAATGTGGGTTTCAAATTCGCTTTTACTCTAACCAATCAAATCCAGCGCATCCAGCTAAATCTCCATCAGGTATATCATTCCACGCAGCAGTATCGCGTGGTGGCGGGTTGTCCTGGCGCCTGCTCCAGGCCTGTTCATCCTCACATAAGAAGGCTTCAAGTTGGGAGCTTAATGCCCCAAGATGATGCTGCTTTTCACTTAACGTTGTAGGTTGTGGTTCGGTATGTTGTCCAATTTCTTTTCCTTGTGACTATTTTTGATCCCTAAAATTACCCTCAAATCATGACAAAACTGCATGTGTAAGGACGGTTACGGTCAAACCTACAGGGTGCCTAGGCATTGCCCCCGCCCTGTTGCCTTGTGTATATTGGTGTTGTCTGATGTTCATCTGAACAGAATTAACCGGTTTGGGGCTAGGGAGAGGGCAATGGAACGATATAATATGGTAAAATGTATGTTTGACTATTTCATATCTACGAGGGGTAGCGAAAATGATAAGATCTGGGAAGGTTGAAGAAATTGACTGGAATATTGGAGAATGGGTGTTTGTTGATATTGGATTTTCAAAGAAATCTAGTTGTGGATTTATTGTTGCGGATGAAAATTGCATGGAGATTTCATTTGCTGGCTTAAAAGAGAGAATGTATGCTTATGTTAGTATGCGTAGTCTGTCTGTTCAAAAAGTTAATGTAATTAATTTGGTAATTGAAGCGCCGCTTTCAGTGTGTTTTGATAAGAATGGAAACCCAAAGGGGAGAAGGCCTGAAAAAATTGATGGAAAGACAAGGTATTGGTATGTTGGACCTGGATGTAGTGTTTTGTTGGCCGCCACGTATTTGTTGAAACATATTTCAAACATTCAGTTTGACGGAGAAATAAGGCTCTTCGAGGGATTTGTTTCATTCAAAGATAGTTCCCAAAAAAGAAATCATTGCCATGATGCTAAATGTTTACAGAATATTGTTAAGAATATCCAGAGACATAAGCACTGCATTATTGATCGGCGCGAAATGCTATTTGACAGCTCAGATATAATATTAAGTGCATTTGAAGTGCATGGAATGGATTTTGGTGTTCCCCCAATAATCATGTATTCCAACGTATAATGGCCGGAGTCCTTTGCTATTGTGCTTCGCGTCCTCATTGCGACTATTCACCTCGCTATGTTCTCAGTGTGGTACCCCAAGGGTTCCCTTCACGGGGCTCGATATCGGAAGCGTGAAGTCATTATGCGGCAAAGTACTGTAATATGCGCTTAGCGCCGACAGGCTTTATATAGCCACCAGAATGAAAGCAACAATAGCGTTATGAGTGCAGACATAACATATATGTATATCTTGTAATACTTGTTAGAAAATGCCATTTTTTCGTCTAGTTCGCGATAAATTTTGTCAGAATTTAAACTTTTATTTCTCATATAAGAATATATGTGTGCCATTTTGTCGTTGTAAATTTTCTTTATTTCATCTATATCAGTCTCTGCATTAATCATGTCGTCAAAGTGTTTGAGCTCTAGTACGTTTATGTTCCCGTGGTTAATATTCTCTTTTACTGCAGATTCATAGTCATTCAACAGCTTGTATATATCCAAACCAAAATTCAGACCGTATGTAAATAAGGAACCGATCAACACGACCAGAAGACTAATCAATGTTGAATAAAGAACTATCATGTTGCTATTTTTTTTTCATTGCTGTTTATCCTCCGGCGTCTGTTGGTTTGTTCTGTCCTTAATCGTCACTCTTATCGTGAATATCTCTCTCTTGTTTGACAAGTAAATTCTCACTATTAGATTTTGGTATATCGAAATTCAAACGTGGCTATCCCCTTAACTCCGCATAGGTGACAGGGGTGGCACTGGAGCAGGCCCTCAAGAGGCGGTCGAAGCCCTGCCCAGGCCAGAAACGGCGGTTGAATCGGTAGCAGAATTCATCGAGGTATTTTTGAAGATG